>NZ_SSDQ01000094.1:0-2781 GCF_004794315.1 Microbacterium sp. PF5
CGGCCCGCAGCGCCGCCCGGTCGTCGGAGCGGTCCGGACGCGTCGCGAGCGCCGCCTCGGCCCGGATTGCCATCGCCAGCACGTGCCCGGCCACCACGTCGTGCAGCTCGCGCGCCATGGCCTCCCGCTCCCGCTGCACGGCCTCGGTGCGGTCGCGTTCCGCGGCGGCGGCGGCGTCCTCGGCGCGTTGACGGTGCAGCTCCGCCAGCTCGTGCGCCTGCGAGACCGCGACCGCCCACCAGTAGTCGGTTCCGAAGATGGCCCCGAACTGCACTCCGAACAGCACGGCCACCGGCACGTCGACGTCGGCGAACAGCAGTGCGGCGAAGAACAGCGCCGCGGTCGCCGCGCCCAGAGAGATCAGGAGCACGCGGCGGCCGCGCGGTCCGGCGCGGAACGCCGCCATCCACAGCACGTCCAGCAGCACGACCAGGGTGCCGACGCCCCCCACGGTGAGCAGATCGGCGAGGAACAGCACCGCCACCAGCACCAGCACCGTCCACGGCCGTCGTGCCTTGCCGAGCGAGAGCACGCACGCCGGAACCGCGAGTACCAGCGCCCACCACGGCGACACGTCGTCCGACAGCAGCGAGAACGGACCCCAGAGCCCGTGGAAGCCGAAGGCGGCCATGACCACGGAGAGCACCAGCGCCCCGAGCGGATCCGCCCACCAGCGGTGGCGCCGATACCAGGCGCCGAGACCGCCCTCGCCCGGTTCGTGCATGACCTCATGCAACCACGGTGACCGCGGGGTCGCATCCGACGAAGGGATGAGGGTCGTGCGGCAGACGGTACTTTCGCCCGATCCGCCCGGCCGCGCCGGCCGCGACGGTGGAGGCATGGAACTCTTCGGCGGACTCCCCCTCCCCCTGTCGCTCGCGGTGCTGGCGCTCATCGACGGGCTCAGCGTGGGCACCCTGCTGATCCCCGTCTTCCTGCTGCTGCACCCGGGGCGCGTGCGAGCGGGTCGCATCGTGCTGTATCTGGTGACGATCGCGGGGTTCTACCTGGCGGTCGGGCTGCTGTTCCTGTGGGGACTGGTGAACCTGGCGGACGTCGCCTCCGACTTCCTCGCGTCCCCGGCGGGGATGATCACGCGGCTGCTGGTGGGCGTCGCGCTGCTGATCACCGCGTTCGCGATGCCCACCTCGAAGCCCGCAGCGGTCGGCGATGGGGAGCGGCAGCCTCCGCGGGTGTCGCCGTGGACCGGGAGGCCGTCCGCCTCCGGTCGCGCCTCCGCGGCGACGCCCGACCCGGCCCCGCTGTTTCGAGCGGCCGCCTCCGACCCGGAGCCCGAACCGAGATGGACCAGCGCGTCGTCCGATTCGCCCGTCGCCGCCACGGGTTCCGCTCTCGAACGCCCCGAGTCCGCGACCTCGGGGCACGCACCCGCGCGCCCTGGACGCCTCCTGCGGTGGCGCGAACGCCTGCTCGACCCGCGCACGCGAGGGTTCGCAGTGATGGCGGTCGCGCTCGCCGCGGGGCTCGTCGAGGTCGCCACGATGCTCCCCTACCTCGTGGCCATGACGATGCTCGCCGACGCGGCTGTCGACACCCCGTTCCGCGTGCTCGCGCTGGTCGGCTATTGCGCGCTCATGATCGCGCCCGCCCTCGTCCTCTTGGTGCTGCGGCTCGTGGCGGCGCCGCTCGTGCAGCGCCCGCTGGAGCGCTTCGCGGCGTGGATGGAGCGCACGGGCGCCGAGAACACGGCATGGATCATCGGCATCATCGGGTTCCTGATCGCGCGGTCGGCCGCCACCGAGCTCGGGCTGTTCGACGCGCTCGGCGCGATCCTCTGAGCCGGTCGGCGCAGCGTCGGCGACGAAGTAGGCTCGTCGGGTGCGTCTCGTCATCGCCCGCTGCTCGGTGGACTACTCCGGCCGGCTCAACGCCCATCTCCCGCTCGCCACGCGCCTGCTCGTGCACAAGGGCGACGGGAGCCTGCTCGTGCACTCCGATGGGGGAAGCTACAAGCCCCTCAACTGGATGAGCCCGCCCTGCTCCCTCGCCACGGAGGTCCCGGGCGAGGAGGAGGCGACCGCCGGCGTCGTCGAGGTGTGGCGCGTCACGCACAAGAAGACGGGCGATGCGCTGCGCGTGCAGATCTACGAGATCATCCACGACTCGCAGCACGAACTGGGCATCGACCCCGGGCTGCAGAAGGACGGCGTCGAGGCCGACCTGCAGCGCCTGCTGGCCGAGCAGGTCGAGCTCATCGCCGAGGGCGCGACCCTGGTGCGCCGGGAGTATCCGACCGCCATCGGTCCGGTCGACCTGCTGGTGCGTGACGCGGAGGGCGCTGCGATCGCCGTGGAGGTCAAGCGCCGGGGCGACATCGACGGCGTGGAGCAGCTGACGCGCTACCTGGAGCTGCTGGGCCGCGACCCCCACCTCTCCCCCGTGCAGGGCGTCTTCGCCGCGCAGGAGATCAAGCCGCAAGCCCGCGTGCTCGCCGAAGACCGCGGCATCCGCTGCCTGGTGCTCGACTACGACGACATGAAGGGCATCGAGTCGGGCATCCCCCGGCTGTTCTGACGCCGCTCGCCGCGGTCAGCGCACGGAGATCAGCCGTCGCGGTGGCCCTTCCAGCCGGGCGACCGCGATCCTGACCTCGGTCACCTCGTGCTCGATCCCCGTCAGCCGTCCCTCCAGGGCCCCGAAGCGCGCGTCCATGCCGGAGAATCGCTCCTCCACCATCGCGAACCGCGCATCCGACGCCGCGAACCGCGCATCCATCCGCTCTTCCATGCCCGAGAATCGCCCCTCGACCATCGCGAACCG
>NZ_SSDQ01000095.1:0-377 GCF_004794315.1 Microbacterium sp. PF5
CTGTGTCCTCTGAATAAGCTGTAACTTTTGCTTTCGTGATATCTGCATATCCAAACGTTGTTTCTGATGTATTGTAGTCATTACCTTCAGTTGTGTAATCACCTTCTCCATAACTTTTAATATACGGCTGTTGGTAACTCTCTCCACCTTTTAAAGTTTTAGAAGAAACGCGATCAATCAGTGTAGACACTTCATTGAAAGTTGGACGAATATCCGTTGCACTTTGCTTAGGTAAAACTACATTACCACTTCCAACTGTAACTGCACGGTTTTCCATTAGAGCTTGTCCACGTTTTTCAGAAGTCTCTAATTCTACATCTTGTTTCTGAGGTTCATTGTTAAATGTTTCAACTGTACGAATTTCAGGCATTTGATTA
>NZ_SSDQ01000096.1:0-12602 GCF_004794315.1 Microbacterium sp. PF5
GCCGACGATGAGCGCGATCTCTGCGTCCACGACCACGATCAGCCACCGCCTCGGAAGGGGAGCGCGATGAGTGCGAGCCCCGTCCTCACCGCCACCGACCTCACGGTGTCGTACGGCGACCGGGAGGTCGTGCACGGCATCTCGTTCGACATCGCCGAGGGTGAGACGCTCGCGCTCGTCGGCGAGTCCGGGTCGGGCAAGTCCACCACGGCGCACGCGCTGCTGGGGCTGCTGCCGGAGGGGGGTCGCGTCGACGCGGGGCGCGTGCTCCTCGGCGAGCTCGACATCTCCGGCTGGAGCGACCGCGCCCTGCGCAGCATCCGCGGCCCCGAGATCGGGCTCGTGCCGCAGGACCCCGCCACCTCGCTCGACCCCGTGCGCCCGGTCGGGGTGCAGGTGGAGGAGATCCTGCGCCTGCACGGGCACCGCGACCGGAGGTCGCGCCGGGCCAGGGCGATCGAGCTGCTCGACCGCGTGGGCATCGACGACCCGGGGCTGCGCGCACGGCAGTATCCGCACGAGCTGTCCGGCGGCATGCGGCAGCGGGTGCTGATCGCAACCGCGGTGGCGCTGCGCCCGCGGCTGCTGATCGCGGACGAGCCCACCAGCGCGCTCGACGCCACGGTGCAGCGCACGGTGCTCGACCTTCTCGACGAGCTCCAGCGTGAGGAGGGGACGAGCATCCTGCTGGTGACGCACGACCTGGGGGTCGCGGCCGACCGTGCCGCGCGGCTCGTGGTGCTCAAGGACGGCCGCATCGTCGAGCAGGGGGCGAGCGACGCGGTGCTCGCGGCGCCGCGGGAGCCGTACACGCGGCAGCTGCTCGCCGACGCGCCCGCCTTCGCGACCGGGTTCCGCCGGCCGGACGCACCGCCGTTCCTGCGGGATGCGGCCGCGGTCGCCGCCGAGAACCCCTACGCGATCGTCGCCGAGGGGCTCGTGAAGGAGTTCCGCGTGGCGGGTCGCGAGCGGTTCCGCGCGGTGGACGACGTGTCGTTCCGCGTGCGCCGCGGCACCACGCACGCGCTCGTGGGGGAGTCGGGCTCGGGCAAGACCACCACGGCACGACTCGTCACCCGGTTCCACCGCCCCGATGCCGGATCGATCGAGGTCGCCGGGGCCGACGTGACGGCCGCGACGGGGGCGCCGCTGCGCGCGCTGCGCCGGCGCATCCAGCTCGTGTACCAGAACCCGTTCGCGTCGCTCGATCCGCGGCAGCACGTCGTCGACATCGTCGCGGAGCCCCTGCAGAACTTCCGCGTCGGAGGCAGGGCCGAACGGCGGGAGCGCGCACTCGCCCTGCTCGACCGGGTGGCGCTGCCGGCCGACGTCGCCCGCCGCACCCCGCGGGAGCTGTCGGGCGGGCAGCGGCAGCGCGTCGCGATCGCCCGTGCCCTCGCGATCGACCCGGAGATCGTGGTGCTCGACGAGGCGGTGTCCGCGCTCGACGTGACGGTGCAGGCCCGCATCCTCGAGCTGCTCACCTCGCTGCAGGCCGAGCTCGGGCTCACCTACCTCTTCATCTCGCACGACCTCGCGGTGGTGCGGCGCATCAGTCACACGGTGTCGGTCATGCGCCGCGGCCGTGTGGTGGAGGAGGGCCGGACCGAGGAGCTGTTCCACGACCCGCAGCACGAGTACACCAGGGAACTGCTCGCCGCCGTGCCCGGCGTCGGCGACGCTCCCCAGAGCCGAGAGGTCCTCGCATGACCGCACCAGCCGCCGCACCCACCGTGGCGTTCTTCACCCGTCTGCTCGACGACGCGTCGCCCGCCGATCGCTACGCGCTGGCCACGGCGCAGCTCCAGCACGCGGAGCGGCACGGCATCGGTCGTGCGTGGGTCGCGCAGCATCACTTCCGCGCCGCGGAGGGCGGGCTGCCGTCGCCGCTCGTGTTCCTGGCGCACGCCGCCGCGCATACGAACCGCCTCCGGCTCGGCACCGGGGTGATCACGCTGCCCCTGGAAGATCCGGTGCGCGTGGCGGAGGATGCGGTGGTCGCCGACCTGCTCTCCGGCGGGCGTCTCGATCTCGGGCTCGGCAGCGGGGGCACGCCCTCGTCGTTCGTGCCGTTCGGGGAGGACGTGCGCGACAAGGCCGCCACGTACGACCGCAAACTGCGCGTGCTGCTCGACGCGCTTGCGGGCGAGGACGTCGGCGGCGACAACACCCTGTACCCCGACCCGGGCGACCTCGCCTCACGCGTCTGGCAGGCGACGTTCTCGCCCGCGGGCGGGCGCCGCGCGGGTGTGCACGGCCACGGGCTGCTGCTCTCGCGCACGCAGCCGCGCGCGGCCGAGCGCCTCCGCGCGCCGCTGTCGGCGCTGCAGGACCCCATCATCGACGCCTACCTCGACGCGCTGCCGGCCGGCGTCACGCCGCGCATCACGGCCTCGCGCACCGTGTTCGTGGCGGATGACAGGGCCGAGGCGCTGCGGTTCGCGGAGGTCGGGCTGCGGCGCGCCGCGGAGGGCTTCCGCCGCCAGGGGCAGACGATCCCGGGCGACGACCTCGACGACCTGATCACCGCGCTCGACACCCACCTGGGCACGCCGGAGGAGGTGGCCGCCTCGCTCGCGGACGACGTGACGCTGTCCCGCGCGACCGAGGTCGCGTTCCAGGTGCACTCGGTCGACGCGCCCCACGAGCACGTGCTGCGCTCGATCGAGCTGTTCGCCGCCGAGGTCGCCCCGGCACTCGGCTACGCCCTCACCCCGTCCCCCGCGGACACGACCCTCAAGGAGAACGCATGACCGACGACATCGTCGACCGCATCGCGGAGGTGACGCCGGGGCTCGACGCGCTGCGGCGGCGCCGTCCGATCACGCGCGAGCAGTTGCAGGCGAGCTTCGACGCGCTGTTCCGCCCCGTCTCGGTACAGCACGCGTCGCAGGCCGAGCGCGAGCTGATCGCGGCCTTCGCGACCGGGCTCGCCGGCGCCGACGACCCGACCGCGCTGTTCTACGCCGACCGGGCGGAGGCCGCCGATCCTGAGCGCGCCGCGGTGGTCAGGGCCGAGCTGGCCGGGGCCGCCGCCACCGGTCCGTTCGGCGCGTACACCGAGGCCGGGCTCCAGGGGGAGAGCACCGACGGGCTGAGGTATGCGCCGGACGCCACCGCCACGGACGCTCTGGGCGGGCGACTGGCCGCCGCGCTCGCCCACGCGCACCTGCTGGTGCTGCGGCCGCGCGAGGCCTCGGCCGCCGACCTGGGCCGCCTGCTCGACGCGGGGTGGACGCCCGACGGCATCGTCACGGTGTCGCAGCTCGTGTCGTTCCTGGCGTTCCAGCAGCGCGTCGTGACCGGGCTCCGCGTGCTCGCCGCCGCCGGACTCGCGACCGCCACCGCCGCCACCACCGCCACCACCGACCCCACCGCCGCGTCCACCGAGGAGGAGGCCGCATGACCACCGCCGACGCCACCGCTGCCACCGAGCCCGACACCACCGACACCACCGATCCCGACACCACCACCGAGCCCGACACCACCGACACCACCGACACCGCCGACACCGTGCTCCGACACGACGACGCCCCGCACCCGCACGGGTTCACGCGCGCCGAGGTCGGGTGGACGCCGCACCTGCCCCCGCTCGCGGAGGACGAGCTGACCGAGCGGCACTATGACGGCCTGGTCGACACCGCTCGCGCCAAGAACGACTACTTCCGTCTGCTCGCGCGCGACCCCGAGGTGCTCCGGGCGCGCACCCTGGTCGACAAGGACATCTTCTACAACGTCGCCGACGGACTGCCCAGGGCCGATCGTGAGCTGGCGGCCACCGCGGCCTCGCGGCGCAACGGCTGCGTGTTCTGCGCCTCGGTGCACTCGCGCTTCGCGGCGCATCACAGCAAGCGGCCGGACGACGTGGACCGGCTGCTCGACGAGGGCGTGTCCGCCCACCTCGGCGAGCGGTGGAACGCGATCGTCGCGGCCTCCGTCGCGCTGACCGAGACGCCCAGCGCGTTCGGGCCCGACCACATCGCGCTCCTGCGATCCGCGGGGCTCGACGACGGCGAGATCGCCGACGTGGTGCACGGCGCCGCGTTCTTCAACTGGGCGAACCGGCTGATGCTGTCGCTCGGTCGACCCGTGGCTCCGGCCTGAGCCGGGCAGCCCCGGCTCCGGCACCAGGGTGATGGCTACGGCACCAGGATGATCTTGCCGGAGGCGGCGCCGGATTCCATGAGCTCATGGGCCCGGGCCGCCTCGGCGAGCGGGAGCTCCGGGCCGAGCTCGATCGTGAAGTCGCCCGATGCGAGCAGCTCGACGGTCTTCTCCAGGGCTTCGGCGCGCCAGGCGAGCTCCTGCTCCGTGAGCGGGACGGGGGAGCCGCCCGAGAACGCGCGGATGCCGAAGTCGGCCGCGTCGGGGCCGCGCACGATCGTGGCGATGCGGTCGCGGTCGGGCACCAGGGCGAGCGAGGTCTCGATGGCCTCGTCCGTGCCCGCGCAGTCGAGCGCCACCGTGACGGGCGACGGAGCGGCCGCGCGCACGCGGTCGAGCAGGCCGTCTCCGTATGCGACGGGGAGGGCACCGAGCTCGCGCAGCTGCTCGTGCCGGGCGGGGCTCGCGGTGGCGATCACGGTCGCGCCGCCGGCCACCGCGAACTGCACCGCCGCCTGACCCACCGAGCCGGAGCCGCCGTGCACCAGGAGCACGTCGCCCGCGGTCACGCCGAGCGAGCGCAGCGCCTGATACGCGGTGCCGGCGGGGATGCCGATCGCGGCGCCCTCGGCCGCGGTCACCGCGTCGGGGAGCTTCACCAGCTTGTCGGCCTCGACCGCGAGCGCCGAGGCGTACGTGCCGACCGTGTCACGGATCGCGACGCGGTCGCCCACCTCCAGGCCGTCGACGCCCTCGCCGAGCACCTCCACCACGCCCGCGCCGTCGAAGCCGACGCCCCGCGGTTCGGTGATCGGCGGTGACGGACGCTTGCCGCTGCGCAGCTTCGCGTCGATGGGGTTCGCGCCGGCGGCCTCGATGCGCACCACGGCCTCGCCGCGCACGGCGACGGGATCGGGCACCTCCATCAGGTGCAGGACATCGGGGGAGCCGAACTCGGTGTAGACGATCGCGCTGGCCATGACCCCAGGCTACCCGGGGAGGACACGGTCAGTGCCCGGACAGCGCCTTCATGATCCGCTGCGGCGAGACCGGCTGCGCGGTGCCGAGGCGCTGCGCGAACACGCTCACGCGGTACTCCTCCAGCAGCCACCGCACCTCCACCAGCGTCGGCGGCGCGTCGGTCGGCAGCGGGATCGTGCCGCCCGCCTCGGTGAACGCGGTCGCCATGCGCTCGAACTCGGTCAGCCGCGCCCGGTCCTTGCCCGGCTCGTTCGCCAGCGTCTTCAGGCGGTCGAGCATGCCGTCGAGGTAGCGGGGGTAGTGCGCGAGCCGGTCGATGCCCGCCGCCGACACGAACCCGGGGTGCAGCAGACCGCTCAGCTGCGTGCGGATGTCGTTCAGCGGTCCGAGCAGCGCCAGGGAGTTCTGCGCCGTGATGCCCCGCTCGACCTCGCGCGCCTTGACCAGGATCCGCGCCACCAGGGACACGGCGGCGAACAGCTCGTCCACGAGCACCGCCGACACCGCCTCCCGGACGCGGGCGAACTCGGCCTCCGTGCGCACGATCCCGCGACCGGCGCCGTCCGGCCCTCCGGTCGACGCGTCGATCACGCGGCGGGCGACCGCGGCCCTGGCGTCTTCGATGAGCGCCGCGGCGGAGGGATACGGCGACGCCGCGAGCGCCAGCTTCTCCTGGCTCGTCAGATGCTCCTGCACGTACGACGACGGCGAGGGCACCGTGAGCAGCACCAGCCGGAGCACGCCGTCCCTGGTCGCGGTCGCGGCGGCCTCCGCGGTGGCCTCCACGCGTACGGAGACGCTCTTTCCCGCGTCGACGATCGCCGGGTAGCCGCGCACGACGCCGCCGGCGACCCGGGTGTCGAGCACCTCGGGCAGGTCGCCGAAGGTCCACGCGGTCAGCCCGGTCTGCTCCACCGGGGCGGCCGCGACGCGCTCGGCGCCCGCCGCCGCGGTCGGGCTCGCGCGTCGTGACGGCGCCGCGATGGAGCGGGCGACGCTGCTGCGGGCGCGGTCCGACAGCTCGGTCTGCAGTGCCCGGAGGTCGCGCCCCGAGCCGACCACGCGGCCGCGTTCGTCCACGGCGCGGAAGTTCATGCGCAGGTGCGCGGGCACGCGGTCGTCCTCGAAGTCCGCGGCCGACACGAGCTGGTTCGCGAGAGGCTGGATGAGGCGGGCCAGTGCCTCCTTGAGCGTGCGCGGGGGAAGGCCCTCGTGCGACTCCGGGCCCTGGTCGGCCAGCTCGGCGCCGAACTTCTCCGCCCAGTCGGCGGCGGGCACCACGTGGCGGCGGATGGCCTTGGGCAGCGCGCGCAGCAGTCCCGTGACGAGCTCGGCGCGCAGGCCCGGCACCTGCCAGTCGAAGCCGCGGTCCTCGATCTGCGCGAGCAGCGGCAGGGGCAGCACCACGCTCACGCCGTCGTCGGGGGCTCCGGGCTCGAAGCGGTAGGCGAGCCCCAGCACCTGGTCGCCCTGCGTCCACCGCGTGGGGAACTCGCGCTGGTCGGCGCGGTCGGCCTCGTCGACCAGGTCGCTCTCGCGCATCACGAGCAGCTTCGGCGCGGTCGTGAGCGCCTCGCGCCACCACTTCTCGAACGAGCGCACATCGAACACGTCGGCGGGGATGCGCTCGTCGTAGAAGCGGAACACGGCCTCGTCGCCGGCGAGGATGTCGCGGCGGCGCTCCCGCTCCTCCAGCTTCTCCAGGCGGCGGCGCAGCTCGGCGTTGCTGCGCCAGAACGCGCTCACCCGCTTGTCGATGCGCGACGGATCCCACTCGCCCTCCACGAGCGCGTGCCGCACGAACAGCTCGCGCGACGCGGCCCGGTCGATGCGGGCGAACTGCACGCGGCGGCGGGGGATGATCTCCACCCCGAACAGCGTCACCTTCTCGAAGGCGACGGCGGCGCCGGCATCCTTCGACCAGTGCGGCTCCGTGACCTGACGCTTCGCGAGGTCACCGGCCAGCGGCTCGGCCCACGCGGGGTCGATCTGGGCGACCGTGCGGGCGAAGGTGCGGGAGGTCTCCACGATCTCCGCCGCCATCACCGCCCGCGGGCTCTTCTTGCGCAGCGCCGAGCCCGGGAAGATCGAGAACCGGATGCCGCGGGCCCCGCGGTACTCGGTCACCCGGCGCTTCGGGTCCTTCGCGGGGGAGTGGCTCTTGCCGGCCGGGGCCGTGCGCTCGTCGAGGATGCCGATCTGCGACAGCAGACCAGACAGCAGGGCGCGGTGGATCGCGTCGGGGTCGGCCGCGCCACCGGCCTCCGCGCCGCGCTCCGGGTTCTTGCCGAGCGTGCGCAGCTGGCGGTGCACGTCGAACCATTCGCGCACGCGCACGTAGTTGAGGTGCTCGGCGCGGCACAGCCGGCGGAACGCGCTCGACCCCAGCTCGCGCTGCTGCTCGCGCAGGTGGTTCCACAGGTTCAGCAGGGTCAGGAAGTCGCTCGTGGGGTCGGCGAAGCGCGCGTGCAGGCGGTCGGCCTCCTCGCGGCGCTCCTCCGGACGCTCCCGCACATCCTGGATCGTGAGTCCGGCGACGATCGCGAGCACGTCGCGCAGGACGGCGCCGCTGCGGTCGCGTCCCGCCTCGAGGAGCATGCGCGCGAACCGCGGATCGATCGGCATGCGGGCGATGTCGCGGCCCACGCGCGTGAGATGCGTCGAGCCGTCCCGCCGCGACGGCTCGACCGCGCCCAGCTCGGTGAGCAGGTCGAACGCGGCCTTCACGCCGCGGGAGTCGGGCGGGGTGAGGAACGGGAACGCCTCGATGTCGCCGAACCCCAGCGACAGCATCTGCAGGATGACCGAGGCGAGCGAGGTGCGCAGGATCTCCGGCTCGGTGTACTCCGGGCGCCGGTCGTAGTCCTCCTCCGAATAGAGGCGGATCGCGATGCCCTCGCTCGTGCGGCCGGCGCGCCCCGAGCGCTGGTTCGCTGAGGCCTGGGAGATCGCCTCGATCGGCAGGCGCTGCACCTTGGAGCGGTTGCTGTACCGGGAGATGCGGGCGGTGCCGGTGTCGATCACGTACTTGATGCCCGGCACGGTGAGGCTGGTCTCGGCGACGTTCGTGGCGAGCACGACCCGCCGTCGCACCCCCGCCACGCGACTGCGCTCGAACACCCGGTGCTGTTCAGCCGCCGAGAGCCGTCCGAACAGCGGCAGCACCTCGGTGGGGGAGCGGTCCTTCCCGTAGGCGCCGCGCACCGCATCGGCCGCATCACGGATCTCGGCCTCGCCGGGCAGGAACACCAGCACGTCGCCGGGGGCTTCACGGTCCAGCTCGCGCAGGGCCGCGACGATCGCGGACACCTCGTCCTCCGGGTCGCCGGATGCCGATGCGTCCTCGTCCGCGTCGTCCACGAGGGGCCGGTAGCGGACCTCCACCGGGTACGTGCGGCCGGAGACCTCGATGATCGGGGCGGGGGTGTCGTCGGCGGCGGCGAAGTGCCGCGCGAAGCTCTCCGGGTCGATGGTCGCCGAGGTGATGATCACCTTGAGGTCGGGGCGCTCCGGGAGGATGCGGGCGAGGTAGCCGAGCAGGAAGTCGACGTTGAGGGAGCGCTCGTGCGCCTCGTCGATGATGATCGTGTCGTAGCGCGTGAGCAGCCGGTCGCGGTGGATCTCGTTGAGCAGGATCCCGTCGGTCATCAGCGCGATGCGCGTGGCATCGGAGACCTTGTCGGTGAAGCGCACCTTGTAGCCCACGAGCGTGCCGAGCTCGACGTGCAGCTCCTCCGCGACGCGCTCCGCGATCGTGCGGGCGGCCAGGCGTCGGGGCTGCGTGTGGGCGATGCGCTCGCGGCCGAGTTCGAGCGCGATCTTGGGCAGCTGGGTGGTCTTGCCCGAACCGGTCGCGCCCGCGACGATCACGACCTGGTGGTCGCGCACGGCGTCGGCGATCTCCTTCCGCGCGGCGCTGACGGGCAGCTCCGGGGGATAGGAGATCACGGGGGAGGACATAGCCCTCCATCGTATGCCGGGATGCGCGCCCTACGATCAACTCGTGACCTCCCCCCTCGCGTCCACCCGCTGGTTCCGGGACTTCGGCCGGCCACCGCGCATCCTCGGCCTCGACGTGGCCAGGGCCCTCGCGATCCTGGGTATGGCCGCCGCCCACGTCGGCGAGCTCCGGCCCTTCGCGTGGGGCGACCCGTCCACCTGGACCGACCTGGTGAACGGCCGCTCCTCGATCCTGTTCGCACTGCTCGCCGGGGTGTCGATCGCGCTGATGACGGGGCGCAGCACGCTGCCCGCTCCCGAGCGCATGCCGACGCTGCGCCTGAACCTGGTGGGCCGGGGCGCGGCGATCTTCCTGATCGGTCTCGCGCTCGAGATGCTGAACACGCCCATCGCGGTGATCCTCACCCTCTACGGGCTGCTCTACGTCGCGGTGATCCCGTTCCTGCGGTGGCGGGCGTGGCAGCTGCTCCTCGCGGCCGGGGTGCTCGCGCTCGTGGCCCCCGCCGCGCTCGCGCTGCTGAGCGCGCTCGCGCTGGAGCCCTACGGCGCAGGGCTCGGCTTCGCGCTGTACGGCGTGTACCCGCTGACGGCGTGGCTCGCGTTCGTGCTGGGCGGCCTCGCGCTCGGCCGGCTGCACGTGGAGCGACTCCGCACGGCGGTCGTCGCGCTCGCTGTCGGCGTGCTGCTCGCGGTCATCGGATACGGGCTCGGCGCGGTCGGCCAGGCGGCCGGAGTCGGGGGCGACGACGGTGGCATCGGCTCCGGCGACGGCGGCTTCGGATTCGGCTCCGGGTGGGACGCGTACCCCGCGGCGCTCGCGGGGCTGGACCCGCTGCGGTCGGTGCTGTCGGCGTTCTTCGGCGTGGAACCGCACTCCGGGGGCACGGCCGAGATCCTCGGCTCTGGGGGCTTCGCGCTCGCGTTGGTCGCGCTGTGCCTGCTGCTGAGCCGGCCGCTGCGGTGGGTGTTCCTGCCGCTCGCGGCACTCGGCTCCATGCCGCTCACGGCATACACGGTGCACGTGGTGTCGATCGTGGTGCTGGTCGGCCCCGGCGGCTTCGTGCAGAGCACGGCCTTCTGGCTGCTCACCGCGATCGCACTCGTGGTGGCCGCGACACTGTGGTCGATCCTCTTCGGCCGCGGACCCCTCGAGCGCCTCGTGGGTCGGGCGGCGCAGGCCATGGCCTCGGTGCCGGTCGACCGACGCGGTGCCTCCGCCGACACGGAAAGACACGATCCCGCCACACCTGTCATCACAGGTCATAGGCTGGACCCATGACCACCATTCCCTCTCTCGAACTCAACGACGGCAACTCCATCCCGCAGCTGGGCTACGGCGTCTTCAAGGTGCTGCCGGCCGAGACCGAGCGCGCAGTGAGCGAAGCGCTGGAGATCGGCTACCGCCACATCGACACCGCCGCGATCTACGGCAACGAGGAGGGCGTGGGCGCCGCGATCGCCGCCTCCGGCATCCCGCGCGACGAGCTGTTCATCACCACCAAGCTCTGGAACGACCGCCACCACGACGACGAGCCGCGTGCGGCGATCGGCGAGAGCCTCGAGAAGCTCGGGCTCGACCGGGTCGACCTGTACCTCGTGCACTGGCCCACCCCGGCGAAGGACGACTACGTGCACGCGTTCGCGAAGCTCATCGAGCTGCGCGAGGCCGGACTGACCCGCAGCATCGGCGTCTCGAACTTCCTCGTGCCGCACCTGGAGCGCACCGTGAAGGAGACCGGCGTCGTCCCGGCCGTGAATCAGATCGAGCTGCACCCGGCGTACCAGCGTCGCGAGGAGGTCGCGTGGGCCGACGCGAACGACGTGCGCATCGAGGCGTGGGGTCCGCTCGGTCAGGGCAAGTACGACCTGTTCGGCATCCCGGCGGTCGCCGACGCGGCCGCGGCCCACGGCGTCACCCCGGCGCAGGCGGTGCTGCGCTGGCACCTGCAGAAGGGGATCATCGTCTTCCCGAAGTCGGTGCGCCCCGAGCGTCTGCGCGAGAACCTCGACGTGTTCGGCTTCGAGCTGACCGACGCGGAGATCGCCGCGATCGACGCCCTCGACCCGCTCGACGGTTCGGGTCGTGTCGGCTCGCACCCCGACGAGGTCAACTGACGGGAACCCCCGCCCACGGAGTCGGCCCGATCGACCGGTCACGCAACCAACCGGTCGCACCGACAGGCCACCACCCCCCCGCACCCGAACGCCCCGTGTCGCCGCTCGCGACGCGGGGCGTTCGCGGGGGAGCCGCGATCCCGTGCTCACCGCCGCAGCCCGCCGTGCCGCCGCGCGGCGTAGCGTGGACGGCATGACCAACCGGCTCGCGGACACCCTCAGCCCCTACCTCCGGTCGCACGCCGAGAATCCGGTCGACTGGTATCCGTGGGGCGAGGAGGCGTTTGCGGAGGCGCGACGGCGGGACGTGCCGCTGCTGATCTCGATCGGCTACTCCACGTGCCACTGGTGTCACGTGATGGCGCGCGAGTCGTTCTCCGATCCGGTCACGGCCGCGCTGATCGACGAGGGCTTCGTGGCGGTCAAGGTCGACCGCGAGGAGCACCCGCACGTCGATGCGGCGTACATGGCCGCGGCGTCGGCGTTCACGCAGAACCTCGGCTGGCCGCTCACGGTGTTCACGACGCCGGGTGGCCGCGCGTTCTTCGCCGGCACCTACTGGCCGCCCGAGCCCCGGCCGCCGATGCCCGCGTTCCGCGAGGTGCTCGCGGCCGTGCGGGAGGCGTGGACGGTTCGGCGCGCGCAGGCGGAGGAGTCGGCGGACGCGGTGACCGAGGCCCTCGCCAGGGCGGCCGAGTCCGCGCCGTCCGACCTGCCCGACGCGGCGGCGATCGTCACCGCCGCCGAGGGGATCGCGGCCAGGGAGGACCGGCTGTTCGGAGGCTTCGGCGGGGCGCCGAAGTTCCCGGTGGCGACCACGCTGCGGCTGCTGCAGCATCCGCTGGTGCGGGCGGGTTCTCCCGACGCCGGGGCAGCGGCCACGCGGGCGCTCGCGGCCATGTCCGGCTCCGACCTGCGCGACGAGGACGGCGGCTTCTTCCGCTACGCCACGCAGCGGGACTGGACGGTGCCGCACTACGAGCGCATGCTCACCGACAACGCGCAGCTGCTGGAGGTCGCGCTGGACGAGGGGGATACGGGCACCGCCCGCGGCATCGCCGGTTTCCTCCTGGGCGTGCTGCGACGCGACGGCGGCGGCTTCGGCGCCGCGCAGGACTCGGAGTCGTGGATCGACGGGGTGCGCAGCGAGGGCGGGTACTACCAGCGCCCGGTATCCGCGCGCGGCGAGCTGGAGCCTCCCGCGGTGGACGGCAAGGTCATCACGGGCTGGAACGGCCTCGCGGTCGGGGCGCTGGCCAGGGCGGGGATGACTCTCGGCGAGCCCGACTGGGTCGAGGCGGCGGCCGCGGCGGCCGATCATGTGCTGCGCGTCAACCGCGGCGACGACGGCGCGCTCGCACGGGCGTCGCTCGACGACCGTGCCTCGGCAGCCCCGGCGACGGCGGCCGACCTCGCGCTGTTCGCGGAGGGGCTGCTGGGCC
>NZ_SSDQ01000097.1:0-34550 GCF_004794315.1 Microbacterium sp. PF5
CGACTGTCTCTCCCGTAGAGCGGGATGGTGGGCCGCCGTTCTCCCCAGATCGGCGGCCCGTTCCCTCCCGTGTCGAGCGGGCGGGGCCGAGGGCTCCTCCCCCGAGGACCTCGACCCTTCCCCTGATGCAGAACCCCCCGCATCAGAGCCTGAACTCCGCCCCCCGGTGGAGTTCGCATGGCTGTCTCTACGGGATGAGACGAAGCGATCTCCAGTTCATTACGCGACTTCGGAAAAAGTTTTCGGGGCTGGATGCCGAATGACAGAACCCGATGGATCTCCTTCGAACAGAGCACGAAGGGGTGGCCTTATCAGGACTTTCGCGGGACAATCGTCGTACCGCGTAATAAGACGCGCGCTCGCGCGTCTCTTCCCCTGAGGGCCGATCCGCGCCCCGGGACAGATGGATGATTGTGCACCGAGAGAACACCACACCTGACGAGCCCATCGGCGATGCCGACCTGATCCTCCGCACCCGCTCCGGCGACACGACGGCGTTCGGCGAACTCTGGAAGCGTCACTACCCGTCCGGCATCGCCGTCGCACGATCGGTGACCTCGTCAATCGACCCGGACGATCTGGTGCAGGAGGCGTACACCCGCATCTACCAGGCGATCGCCAAGGGCGGTGGGCCCAACGGGTCGTTCCGCGCCTACCTGTTCACGAGCATCCGCAACACCGCCGCCGCGTGGGGACGCTCGCGCCGCGAGACCGCGATCGACGAGCTCGACACGGTGGCCGACCCGAGCAGCACCGAGAACGCCTCCAACGAGGCGCTCGACCGCAGCCTGACGGCGCAGGCATTCCGCAGCCTTCCCTCGCGCTGGCAGGAAGTGCTCTGGTACACCGAGATCGAGCAGATGAAGCCGCAGGAGGTCGCACCGCTGCTCGGCATGAAGGCGGGCGCCGTCTCCCAGCTCGCGTTCCGCGCGCGCGAGGGTCTGCGCGAGGCGTGGATCCAGGCGCACCTGCGCAGCGCGACCCCCGGGTCGGACTGCCAGTGGACGATCGAGCACCTCGGCGCGTACTCCCGCGGCAACCTCGGCACGCGCGACCACAAGCGCCTCGAACTCCACCTCGACGAGTGCGCGCGCTGCATGATCGTCGCCGCCGAGGCCAAGGACGTCTCGATGCGCCTCGCGCTCGTCATGCTGCCGCTGGTGCTCGGCGTCGCGGGTGCCGGTGGCTACCTCGCGACCCTGCAGGGCGGTGGCGCTCCGATCGTCGCGATGGCGGCCATGCCGTCGAGCATCGCCGGCGGCGTGCTGGTCGGCGATGGCGGGGCGGGGCACGCGGCAACGGGTGTCGCCGCGTCCGGTTCCGGCGCGTCCGGTGGGTCCGGCTCCGCGGGGGGCAGCAGCGCCGGCGGTGGAAGCGCGAGCACCGGAGGGGCGTTCACGGGCATGGGAGCGCTGGTCGGCGCGGGGTCGGCCGCACTGGTGGTCGCCGGGGTCGTCACCGCTGCCGCGATCGTTCCCGGCCTCGCCGGCGCCAGCCCCGCGACGTCGCTCCCGAGCGCCGCGGACGGCGACTCCTCGATCACGACCGACATCGCGCCCGACACGTCGCTCGGGCTCGACGAGCCCGTCGTGATCGAGGCGCCCGCGGAGGAACCTCCCGCTCCTCCGGCCGCCGAGGTGCCGACACCGCAGCCGACCGAGCAGTCCGGCACCGTCGTCGTCCCGTCGGCGCAACCCGTCGCACCGATCGCGCCGCCCGAGCAGGTGGACCCGACCGACCCCACCGACCCGACCGATCCGACCGACCCCACGGACCCGACCGATCCCACGGACCCCACGGACCCGACCGATCCCACGGACCCGGTCGAGCCCGCGAAGCCGACGGAGGGGCCGCAGTGGAGCGCCGCGACCCTCTCCTTCACCGGGATCCAGCTGCACTACACGGTGCCCGTCTCCGGAGCCCCGGGTCTCCAGGTGGAGGCGCTGATCGACGGCGCCACCGGTGGCGGCGACAGCATCACGCTGGATGATGCCGGCACGGGGACCATCGATCTCCGCCCGACCGCGCGTCAGCTGTGGAACGCGGACACCACCACGGTCACCTTCCGCTACGTGTTCCCGGACGGACCGGGGGCCTCGACAGACACCACGCTGCTGTCCCTCGCGCTCGAGACGCCCGTCGTCCCGGAGCAGCCCGCCGAGGACACCGCGCCCGTCGGCGACACGACGGCCGCGGCGGATGCGGCTGTCGTCCCCGACGAGACAGCGCCCTCTCCGGCACCGGCTGACGCGGAGCCCGCTCCGGCCGAGCCCGCTCCGGCCCCCGTCGAGCCCGCACCGGCCCCCGTCGAGCCCGCGTCGGCCCCCGTCGAGCCCGCGTCGGTTCCGGCCCCGGTCGAGGCTGCACCGGCCGAGACTGCACCGGCTCCCGTCGAGGCCGTCGCGACCCTCTCCGAGCCCGTCGCTGCGGCGGCAGAGGGCTCGACGATCGCCGAATAGACTGGAGTCATGACTCCGGATCCCGCCCCCGTCCCCGGCGTCGAACGTCAGGCGCTGACCGCGCTCGACCTCGTGCGCGTCGTCGTCCTGATCGCGGCGATCGCCTCTCTCGCCCTGTGGGGCTTCGCGAGCTGGGACCTGCCGTGGAACATCGTGATCGGCATCGGCGCGCCGGTCACGGCCCTGCTGCTGTGGGCACTGTTCCTGTCGCCCCGCCCCGTGCTGCGCGTGCACCCGTTCCTGCGTGCGCTGGTCGAACTGCTCATCTACGTGGGCGTGACGATCGCGTGGTGGTCCATGGGCCAGGCCCTGATCGGCACCGCCTTCGCCCTCGTCGCCGTGGTCGCCGGTGTTCTGAGCGGTCGCCGCGCCCTGACGTGAACTCGCCGTCGTGAGCATCCCGTCGTGAGCGTCGTCCCGCTGCTGCAGCAGGCGCTCGGCGCGCTCGTCGACACCGACGAGGACGCGCTCGAACGGGCGCGCTCCGACCGCTCCGGCCATGCCGCCGCGGGGCGCCCGCTGGCGATCGTGCACGCCGAGCGCGTGGAGCACGTGCAGGAGACCCTGCGCATCGCCTCGGCGACGCGCACGCCCGTGGTGGTCCGCGGCGCCGGCACGGGCCTCGCCGGGGCGGCCAACGCGGGCGAGGGTGAGATCGTGCTGTCGCTGCGACGCATGGCGGCGATCCACGAGGTCCGCCCCGACGATCTGCTGGCCGTGGTCGAGCCCGGCATCCTCAACGCCGAGCTCAATGCCCACCTCGCGTCCTTCGGCCTGTGGTGGGCACCCGACCCCGCGAGCCGCGACATCTCGACGGTCGGCGGCAACATCGCCACGGGCGCGGGAGGACTGCTCTGCGCGAAGTACGGCGTCGTGCGGGATGCCGTCCTCGGCGTCGACCTCGTACTGGCCGACGGGCGGCTTCTGCACCTGGGGCATCGCAGCGTCAAGGGCGTCACGGGCCTCGACCTGACGGCTCTCGTCGTGGGTTCGGAGGGCATCCTCGGCGTCGTGGTCGGCGCGACGCTCAAGCTCCGGCGGCTCGTCCCCGGCGAGAGCTGCACTGTGACGGCTCTGTTCCCCGGTGTCCGCGCCGCGGCCGCCGCCTCAGCCGCCGTGACCGCGGCCGGGGTGCAGCCCGCGATCATGGAGCTCATGGACGCCCCGAGCCTCGCGGCCGTGCACGCTCTGCTCGGCCTGCCGGCGCCGACGCCCGGCACCGCGCAGCTGACCATCCAGACCGACGGGCCTGCGGCGGCCGCCGAGGCCGACGCGATCGACGCCATCCTGCGCGGCAACGACGGCGTCACCGAGGTGTCGCACGATCGCGCGGAGGGCGAGCGGCTGCTTGCGATCCGCCGGTCCATGCACGCCGCGATGGCCTCCCTCGGCACCACCCTGATCGAAGACGTCTCCGTGCCGCGGAGCGCCATGCCGGCGATGTTCGACGAGATCGCCCGCATCGAGCGCGAGTACGGTCTCGTGATCCCCACGGTCGCGCACGCGGGGGACGGCAATCTACACCCGAACTTCGTGTTCGAGGGACCCGAGACCCCGGCACACGTCTGGGCCGCCGCCGACGAGCTGTTCCGCGCGGCGATCCGCCTGGGCGGCACGCTCACGGGCGAGCACGGCATCGGGGTGCTCAAGCGGCGCTGGCTTGCGGAGGAGCTCGGCGACGACCAGTGGCGGCTGCAGCGCGACATCGCCGCCGTCTTCGATCCGCTCGGGATCCTCAACCCAGGGAAGGTGTTCGTCCCCGATGCCTGACATCCACGTGAGCGCGGCGGTGATCGTCGACGACCAGGGCCGCGTGCTGGTGGTCCGCAAGCACGGCACGACCAGGTTCATGCAGCCCGGAGGCAAGCCGGAGCCCGGCGAGAGCGCCGCGCAGACGCTCATCCGCGAACTGCACGAGGAACTCGGCGTGGCACTGCGCGAGAGCGACCTCCGTCCGCTCGGACGGTTCGTGTCCGCCGCCGCGAACGAACCGGGTCACCGGGTCGTCGCCGATGCCTTCACCGCCGCGATCGATCCGGCCGGGGTGCGGGTGCAGGCCGAGCTCGCGGAGCTGCGATGGATCACCCCGGAAGACGCGGAGACGCTGCCGCTGGCGCCGCTGAGCGTGGAGCACCTGCTCCCCCTCGCCTGGCCGGCCGCGACCCGGTGAGTCGGGGTCAGATCCCCTGCCAGGCCGGCTTGTTCGCGAACGTGTACCGGTAGTAGTCGGCGAGCTGCAGCCGGGAGGCGGCCGCCTCGTCGACCACGATCGTCGCATGCGGGTGGAGCTGGATCGCCGAGCCGGGCAGCAGGGCCGTCAGCGGACCCTCGACCGCTCCGGCGACCGCCTCCGCCTTGCCCTCGCCGAACGCGAGGAGCACGAGGTGCCTGGCCTGCAGGATCGTGCCCAGACCCTGCGTGATGCAGTGCATGGGGACATCGTCGATCGAGTCGAAGAAGCGGGCGTTGTCCTCGCGCGTCTGCTCGGTGAGGGTCTTCACCCGGGTGCGCGACGCGAAGGAGGAGCCGGGCTCGTTGAAGCCGATGTGCCCGTCGGTGCCGATGCCGAGGATCTGCAGGTCGACGCCGCCCGCCTCCTGGATCGCGGCCTCGTAGTCCTCACCCGCGTGCTGGATGGTCGCCTCCGCGCCGTTGGGCACGTGGATGCGCTGCGGGTCGAGGCCCAGGGGCTCGACGACCTCGCGGGTGATCACGGAGCGGTAGCTCTCGGGGTGGGCGGGGTCGATGCCGACGTACTCGTCGAGGGCGAAGCCGCGCACCCGGGAGACGTCGCGCCCGGCGAGCTGCGCGCGCAGGGCCTGGTAGACCGGCAGCGGCGTGGAGCCCGTGGCCAGGCCGAGGACGGCGTCCGGACGACGGTCGATCAGTTCCACGATCTCGGTGGCGACCAGCGCACCGGCGGCCTCGGGACTCTCGACGATGACGACCTCAGCCATGCGGAACGATCTCCTTCTCAGAAATGGATGCGCCCACCAGAGCGGCGCCGAGTGCGGCGGCGGGGGAACCCGCGGGGAGCAGTTCGATTCTCTCATCCAGGCGCAGAGACCTCGCGAACGGTGACGCCTCGGCGCCGGCGTGCAGTGCAGCCCTGATGCCTTCGTCGAGGCGGCTTCCCATGGCCGTGAGGCCGCCCCCGATCACCACCGTCTCGACGTCGGCCGACAGCACCAGCACGCGGACCGCGGCGGCCGCGCCGAAGAAGAGGTCGTCACGCAGCGCGAGCGCCAGCGGGTCGCCGGCATCGGCGGCGTCGAAGATGTCCCTGACCGGCAGCGCGCCGGGTCGACCCCAGGCCTTGGCGAGTGCGCCGCCGCCGCAGAACGTCTCCACGCAACCGCGCTGTCCGCACCCGCACAGGCGTCCGTGCGGGTCGACCGAGATGTGGCCGACCTCGCCGGCGGTCCCGCGCGATCCTCGCCAGATGTGACCGTCCACGACGATGCCCGCGGCCACACCGGTGCCGAGGTTCAGGTACGCCATCGAACCGCTCACACCGCTGAGCACGGCGGCTCCGAGCGCCGCCGCCTTCACGTCGTTCTCGACGCGGAACGGCACGCCGAGCGCTCGCTCCGCCCGGTCGGCCAGGTCGAGCGACTCGACCCCGAGGTTGACGGCGTGCACGACGCGCCCCGCGTCCGCATCGACCAGCCCGGGGATGCCCACACCGACGGACCCGACGGCCGACAGCGGGACCCCGGTCTCATCGGCGAGGGCGACGACGGTCGACACGATGCTGTCGACGACGGCGTCCTCGCCCCAGCCCGTGGCGCGGCGCAGGCGTCCGAGGATCTCACCGGCGGGGTCGACGGCGACGGCGTCGATCTTGGTTCCGCCGACATCCAGGCCAACACGAATCGGCCGACCGGGCAGGTCGGCGGCAGCGGTTCCGGTCATCGGATGCCGGTCTCGGTCGTGGTCGCGGAGGTCACGACACCCCCAGCTGCCCGGAGAGCACCATGACCGCGGCTCCGCGGAGCACGATGTCGTCCTGATGCGTGAGCCGCACCATCACGTCTTCGAACACGCCCTCCAGGGTGCGCGCGTGCAGGGTCTCGACCGCGGCGTCGATCAGCGTGCCGTCGAGCAGTTCCGCCGGGCCGGAGAGGACGACCTCGGACAGGTCGAGCGCGGCGACGATCGGGGCGATGGCGATGGCCATGCGCGTGCCGGCGTCGCGCAGGATGTCCTCGCGCGCCGAGGGGTCGGCGTCGAGGGCCTCCCGCATCCGGCTGACGCTGAGCCAGGCCTCCAGGCAGCCGATCTTGCCGCAGGCGCAGCGCGGGCCGCCATCGGTGCCGACGACCACGTGTCCGATCTCCCCCGCGGCGAAGCGACTGCCCAGCAGCGGCTGGCTGCCCGTGATGAGGCCGGCACCCACGCCTCGGCCGATCTTGATGAGCATGAAGTCGGCCTTCGCCTCGCCGAAGGTGTATTCCGCGAGGACAGCGGCGTTCGCGTCGTTGCGCGCGAGGACGGGCAGGTCGAGCTCGGCGCCGAGCTTCGCCTCGAGCGGGAAGTCGGTCCAGCCGAGGTTGGGCGAGCTCAGCACCAGACCGTCCGGTCGCACGACGCCCGGCGTGCCGATGCCGACGCCGAGCACGGGGCGCGTGGCGGCGTCGACGAGGCTCTGTGCGAGCTCGCGGAGCGCGGCGTAGGCGGCCTCCCCGTCCGGGCGCTCCGGGCGAGGCACCTGGCGGCGCTCCAGCACGTCGCCGTCGAGGCTCAGCACGGCTCCCTCGAAAGCGTTCGGACCCGACAGGTCGAGGCCGACGATCTGGTGCCCGGCGCGGTCGATGTCGATGAGGATCGGCGGCTTCCCCGGACCCACCGCCTCGCGGACGCCCATCTCGATCACGATGCCGTCGGCGATGAACTCCGCGACGAGGTCGGAGATCGTGACCCGGGTCAGTCCGGTCTCCCGGGAGAGGTCGGCGCGACTCATCGCTCCGGAGTGGTACAGCGTCTGCAGCACGAGGGCGCGGTTGTGTCCGCGGGCGTGCTCGGGGAGCACCTTGGTGCGCGAGCGCAGGTGCCGCGCGGGCCCGAAGGCGTGCGCGTTCGCGGCGACGAAGTCTGTCGTCGCCGCGGGGCGCTGATCATCCGAAACGGACATGTTTGTTAGTAGACCTTACGAACAAAAATTGCGCAACCTCTGCCCGCGAGGCCGCGGCCAGGGTTACCGAAACGTTACATTACTTTCGAGCCGCGCGGGCCCGTGCCGCAGAGCCGTCCAGGAGCCGCTCCACCAGCCCCGCGACGATGGCCTCGCGCGCCTCCACCGTCAGCGGCTTTCCCGGAACGCCGGGGCGGCGCTGATCCGGGGACGGGCCATCCTGCGGACGATACCGCACCCCCGCCGCCGCCAGGCGACGCAGATGCGTCGGAAGCCGCCGCATGAAGTCCGCGAACGGCCGCGGCTCCCCGCCCTCCCACAGCCGCTCGGCGATCGCGGCGAGCCGCGGGAACATCGCGAAGTCCACGCGGTCCCGGCTGGGCAGGTGCTCGCTCCACACGTTCGCCTGACCGCCCACCGCACCAACCTCGATCCGGAGCGAGTACGCGCGGGCGAGCGGCAGCGGGGGTCCCACCCTGATCGGCTCCTCGGGCGACTCCGACTGCGGATAGTCGAGGTAGACCTCCAGGTCGGGGCACGCCACCACGGGGATCCCGCGGCTCAGTGCCTCCCGCATCGCGACGGGTCCGCGCCACGCGAGGATGCGCACGCCCTCCGGCACCTCGCCCTCCAGCACCTCGTCCCACGCGAGCGCCGTGCGCCCCCGCGCGCGCACGTGCGCCACGAAGTGCGCGGTGAACCAGGGCTGCACGTCATGCGGCGTCGCCAGGCCCAGCGCGCGCATCCGCTCCGCTGCCGCCTCGCTCTGCGCCCACTCCGTCACGGGCACCTCGTCCCCGCCGATCCCGATCCACTCCGCGTCGAACACGTCGCAGAGGGCATCGATCGCCGCACGGCCGAAGGCCAACGCCGCCTCCGTCGGGGCGAGCGTACGCGCGTTCACGCCGAACCGCTCCCACGGGCCGCTCGCCGGCACGCCCACATCGGTGTTGCCGAGCTCGGGGTACGCGGCCAGCGCGGCCTGGATGTGCCCGGGCAGCTCGACCTCCGGCACCAGGGTCACGCCGCGCTCCGCCGCATAACGGACGAGGTCGCGCAGCTCGTCCGTCGTGTAGAAGCCCTCGTGCACGCCGGGCTCGACCGTGGCCTCGGGCCCGTGCCCGCGCTGGGTGGCCTCCCGTCGCGCGCCGACCTCCGTCAACCGCGGGTAGCCGGGCACTTCGAACCGCCAGCCCTGATCGTCGGTGAGGTGCAGCTGCAGGATGTTCAGGTGGTGCAGCGCCAGCAGGTCGATCAGGCGCCGCACGTCGTCGACCGGGCGGAAGTGCCGCGCCACGTCGAGCATGACGCCGCGCCAGCCGTACGCCGGCGCCCCCTCCCACACACCGGCCGGAAGCAGCACCTCGGCCTGCGCAGGGGCGTCGGGGTCGCGCAGCTGCCGCAGCACGGTGGCGCCGCGGAAGACCCCGAGCGGACTCGCACCGCGGATCTCGACCCCGTCGGCGGACACGGTCACGCGGAACGCCTCGTCCCCCACGCGGCCGGCGCGAGCGGCCGCGGCCCCGAGGGCGTCATCCAGCGTGAGACGGATGCCCTGACCGGTCCCCTGGCCTCCCCCGCCCAGCCAGTCGACGGACGCGGACAGCTCGGGCACCGCGTCGATCGGGGTGTCCGGCCGCCACGCGAACCGAGCCGCCGCGGCATCGACGTGCGCCGCGATCGCCGGCACGGTCGCCCGGTGCGCGGGCGGCGGCAGGCGCAGGGCCCGTCCGGCGACGGCACCGGTCACGACGCCGTCCAGGACCACGGGCACGCCCGCCACCAGCACCTCGTGGACGCCGATCGGCGGCCGATGCGGCTCCTCGAACGTGGCGCCCGCGGCGACCGTGAGCGGATCGAACAGCACCAGGTCTGCGGTGGCGCCGACGCGGATGATGCCGCGAGGCGCATCGCCGCGGTCGAGTCCCAGACGAGCCGCGGGGTTGCCCGAGAGGTGGCGCACGGCCTCCTCCAGCGTCAGCACCCCGAGCTCGCGCACGTAATGCCCCAGGTAGCGCGCGAACGTGCCGCGGCCGCGAGGGTGCGGACGGGCCCCGATCAGGATGCCGTCACTGCCGCCGGAATGCCGCGGGTGCCGCATGATCGCGCGCACGTTGTCCTCGTCGCCGATGTGCATCAGCACGCCGGTCGCCCCGGCGTCCTCGAGGATCGTGTCGAGCACCACGTCGACGGCCCGCCGCCTCGAGTCGTTCGCGATCTCGGCGACCGTGCGGCCGACGAGGCCCGCGAGAGCCGGATTCGCGGTGCCGGAGATCTGGATGGCCGACCAGTCGGCACGCTCCCCGTGGAAGCCGTCGCAGCCGAGCTCCTCCAGCTCCACGCGGACGGCCTCGCGCCCCTCGGCATCCAGTCCGGCGATGGCGGCCAGCAGGTCGCCCGACGCCGCCAGCCGGCTGGGCAACAGGGCAGAGAGCGTGGTCGCGCCGGGGAGATACGGATAGGTGTCGAGCGTCACGTCGACGCCGTCCGCGATCGCCGCGTCGACGATCTCGAGCAGCTCGTCGGCCCGGCCGCGGTTGGGGGCAAAGTTCATCGTGGCGTGCGTCAGGTGCACCGGGCAACCCGTGCGACGGCCGATCTCGACGGCCTCGCGGTACGCATCCAACGCGGCCGCGCCGTAGCTGCGGGTGTGCGGCGCCCAGTATCCCCCGCGCTCGGCGACCACACGGCACAGGGCCTCGAGCTCCGCGGTGTCGGCGTACATGCCCGGTGTATAGGTCAGGCCGCTCGACATGCCGAACGCCCCCGCGTCCAGAGCCTCGCCGAGCAGCGCGGCCATCGCCTCGATCTCCTCCGCGGTCGCCGCGCGGTTCTCGTGCCCGACCACCATCATCCGGAGGTTCCCCTGCGGAACGAGCACCGCGGCGTTCGCGACCGCGGCGGCGTCGATCTCTGCCAGCAGATCGCTCATCGACCGCCACGGCACCGTGGTGGGCAGGCCGTTCCACCCCGCGATCTGCGCGGGGATCACCGCGGCTGTCGCGTCGTCGAGCGGCGCGTACCCGAGGCCGTCCTGACCGAGCACCTCGCAGGTCACGCCCTGACGGATCTTCGCGTCGTGCGCGGCACCGCTCAGCACCGCGAGGTCGCTGTGCGCATGCATGTCGATGAAGCCGGGCGCGAGCACGAGGCCGGAGGCCTCCACCTCCACGCCGCCCTCGGGCAGCTCGAGCTGCGCGTCCTCCCGTTCGGGCACGACCGCGACGATCCGCGCGCCCTCCACCGCCACGTCGGCCGTGAACCGCGGCGCACCGGAGCCGTCGACGACCGTGGCCGAGCGGTAGACCCTGACCAGCCCGGCCGCTGCCTTCTCCGCACTCAGAAGCACGTCGCCACCGCTCCGATCACTCGAGGGTCGTCCGCGTCGGGATCGTCGATCACCGCGACCACCCGCCACTTGTCGAACGCGGTGCACGGGTGCGAGAGCCCGAGCCGCACGACCTCGCCGACCGCGACCGCGGCGCCGTCCGCGAGCCGCAGGAAAGCATGTTGATCGTTGAGCGCCGTGATCTCGCCCTCGACGCTCTGCGGCACCGGCAGGTCGAGGTCGAACGGCACGTCACGGCGTCCGGCGTCGAGCAGCGCCAGGGCGTCCTCGGGCTGGGAGACCACGCGCGACCAGGCGTGCATGGCCGACCGCAGCGGTGCCGTACCGGTCAGCGGGCCGAAGGGCGACATGCGGGCGTAGAACCCGTCGTCGTGGATCTGGAACGCTCCGGAGCGCAGCACCACGTCGGCTTCGGGAGCGAGCGGCGACAGCACGGCGGCGGCCCGGTCGGGGAAGGAGCTCCCGCCCGCGCTCACGACCGGACGAGGCCCCTCCGGGTAGTCGAGTCGGCGGTGCAGCTCGACCAGGGTGTCCAGGTAGGCGTCGACCGCGGCGACCGACGCCGCGGACCGATCCGGCCCGAACGGCCCCTCGTATCCGGTCACTCCGGCGAGGCGCAGGCCCGGTGCGGCAGTGATCGCGGCGGCGATGCGCTCGCCCTCCTCCACGCTGCGGGCACCCGTGCGTCCGTGCGCGCCGCCCAGCTCCACGAGCACGTCGAGGGGGCGGGCAGCATCGGAGAGGGCATCGGCGAGGATGCGGACGCCGTCGACCGCGTCCGCCCAGCACAGGATCCGCAGGTCGTGGTCGGCGGCGAGCAGTTCGCCGAGGCGACGGGCGGCGGCCGCATCCGTGACCGCGTTGGCGATCAGGACGGTCGGCACTCCGGCGGTCACGGCCACTTCCGCTTGCCAGGGCGTCGCGACGGAGATGCCCCAGGCGCCCGCGTCGAGCAGCCGCTGCCACAGCGCGGGGGCCATCGTGGTCTTGCCGTGCGGGGCCAGGCCCACGCCCTGCTGTGCGGCCCACGCGAACACGGTCTGCTCGTTGTGCGTCAGCGCGTCGGCGTGCACCGTGAGCACCGGCGTGACCAGGTCGGAGAGGTGCAGTCCGGCCTGCCCGACCTCGGAGAGCCGCAGCCCTGCGGCGCGCGCCGGGAACCCCTTCGCCCAGGCGCCGAGAACGGGATCCGGAATTTGTAGAGGCATCTAACAAGGCTACTAGGCTGGCGGCATGACCGCGAAGACACGAGTTTCGACCGACGCCGCCCCCGCCCCCGCCCACACCTTCTCGCAGGGAGTGCGCAAGGGCCCGATCGTGCAGGTCTCCGGCCAGGGCCCGGTCGACCCCGTCACGAACGAGTACCTCCACCCCGGCGATGTCGCGGCACAGACCACCCGCACGCTCGAGAACGTCAAGGCGATCGTCGAGGCGTCCGGCGCCACGTTCGACGACGTCGTGATGCTCCGCGTCTACCTGACCAAGCGCGAGGACTTCCCCATCATGAACGAGGCCTACGGCGCGTTCGTCGAGGCGCACACGACGAGCGGGGTCCTGCCCTCGCGCACCACCGTCTTCACCGGCCTTCCGCGCGAGGAGATGCTCGTCGAGATCGACGGTCTCGCCGTCATCGACTGACCGCGCAGCCGGACGTGTCCGGAGAACGGGGAGGCAGGGTAGCAGACCGTTGCCTCCCCGTTACCTGCCATCCCGTACCATTGAGAGACTGGATGCGTCAGAACCGCGGGGGGTGTAGTTCGTGACCGATGTGATTTCCGTACCGGGCGCTGCGACGGGAGCTCCTGCCGACGACGGCACGCCCACCAGCGTGCTCGCGCCCGCGGATGCGCCCACCGAGACGGTTCCGCCGCACACCGGTGAGCAGCCCCTGGCCTGGGCTCCGATCGAACCGTCTCCCAAGAAGCGCCGCCTCGGCCTGTGGATCGGTCTCGGCGTCGGAGTCGTCCTGCTCGGCGCGGGAGCGGCCTCCGCGATCCTCATCGCACCGGGGACGACCGTCGCGGGCATCCCTGTCGGATGGATGACGCCGGGCGCCGCCGCCGACGCGATCAGCACGCACCTGGCGCAGACGGAGGTCACGCTCACGGGCGAGGGCGACGGCGCGGTCCTCACGGGCGCCGACCTGGGCGCCACGGCCGATGCCACCGCCCTGGCCGATGCCGCCTTCGCCGCCCACCCGCTCTGGAACCTCGGGTCCTGGATGGGAGACCCGGTACCGGCCGACATCACCCTCGACCCCGAGAAGGCCACGGCCGCCCTGCGGGACGCCGTTCCCGCGAGTTTCGTCGACCCGGTCAATGCGGGAGTCGTGTTCGACGCCGCGACCGGCGCGTACACGATCACGCCTTCGGAAGCCGGCACCGGCATCGACCTCGGCGACCTCGGCACGGCGTTCGTCGACGCGGTCGGCGACGGTCGCACCTCCTTCGAGTATCCGGGCGGCCCCGCCGAGGCCCTTCCCTCCGTGAGCGACGCCGACGCGACCGCCACGGCGAGCGAACTCAACACCATGCTCGCCACGATCGGCTTCTACGTCGGCGAGGAGCGCACGGTCCCGATCGACCCCGCCACGGCCGCCTCCTGGCTGACCGTCGTGGACGACGAAGGTCAGCTGCGCATCCAGGCCGACCCGCAGGCGATCCAGGCGACCGTCGACGCGCTTCCGGCCGCGGTCGACCGCGCCCCGGTCAATGCGACCGTCATCGTCGACTCGGCCGGCACCGTGCTGCGCGCCGAGCAGGAGGGCGTCACCGGACGCGCGCTGGGCGACACCTCCCAGATCGCGGAGCAGTTCGCGACCCAGCTCGCCGCCGGCGACGGTGTGTTCGCGCTGACCGTCACCGAGACGCCGTTCGAGACGGTCAACCTGTTCCGTCGCATCGACATCGACCTGAGCTCGCAGCGGGCCACGCTGTACGAGAACAATGCGGTCGTGAAGTCGTGGGCCGTCTCGACCGGGCTGCCCGGCACTCCGACGCCGACGGGCAACTTCAAGGTCTTCGCCCACACGCGCATGCAGGACATGGGCTGCTACCCCGGCGCCCCGTACTGCACCGAGAACGTCCCGTGGATCACCTGGTTCACCACGAACATCGGCTTCCACGGCACGTACTGGCACAACAACTTCGGCAACCGCATGAGCCACGGCTGCGTGAACCTGCCGATCGACCTCGCGAAGTACGTCTACGACTGGTCGCCCGTGGGCCTCGAGGTCTCCGTCCACAACTGACGCACCTCGGGTCCGCGGATACGAGAAGGGGGCGGATGCCGCAGCATCCGCCCCCTTCTCGTCATCTCAGCGCAGGGCGTCGACGATCTCGTTCAGCGTCGCGGACGGGCGCATGACAGCGGCCACGAGCTTCTCGTCCGGACGGTAGTAGCCGCCGATCTCGGCCGGCTTGCCCTGCACCGCGTTGAGCTCGGAGACGATGGCCTCCTCGTTCGCGGCGAGCTTCTCGGCGACCGGGGCGAATGCCGCGGCGAGCTCCGGGTCCTTCGTCTGCTTCGCCAGCTCCTGCGCCCAGTACAGGCCGAGGTAGAAGTGGCTGCCCCGGTTGTCGATCGTGCCGAGCGCCCGACCGGGCGAACGGTCTTCCTCCAGGAAGGTGCCGGTCGCGGCGTCGAGCGTCTCGGCGAGCACGCGGGCCTTCTCGTTGCCCGTGCGGTCGGCGAAGTGCTCGAGCGAGGCCGCGAGCGCGAAGAACTCGCCCAGCGAGTCCCAGCGCAGGTAGTTCTCCTCGACGAGCTGCTGCACGTGCTTCGGGGCGGAGCCGCCGGCGCCGGTCTCGAACAGCCCGCCGCCCGCGAGCAGCGGGACGATCGAGAGCATCTTGGCGCTCGTTCCGACCTCGAGGATCGGGAACAGGTCGGTCAGGTAGTCGCGCAGCACGTTGCCGGTCACCGAGATGGTGTCCAGGCCATGACGCATGCGGGCGAGCGTGTAGCGCGTCGCCTCCTCCGGCGCGAGGATCGTGATCGTGAGCCCCTTGGTGTCGAGTGTCGCCAGACCCTGGTGCACCTTCGCGATGATCTGCGCGTCGTGCGAGCGGTTGGCGTCGAGCCAGAACACGGCGGGCGCTCCGGTCGCACGGGCGCGGGAGACCGCGAGCTTCACCCAGTCCATGACCGGGATGTGCTTCGTCTGGGTCGCGCGCCAGATGTCGCCCTTGCCGACCTCGTGCTCGATGAGCACGGTGCCCTCGCTGTCGAGCACCTGGACGATGCCGTCCTCCGCGATCTCGAAGGTCTTGTCGTGGCTGCCGTACTCCTCGGCCGCCTGCGCCATGAGCCCGACGTTCGGGACGGTGCCGATCGTGGCCGGGTCGAGCGGGCCGTTCGCGATCACGTCGTCGATGACCGCCTGGTAGACGCTGGCGTAGGAGGAGTCGGGGATCACGGCGATCGTGTCGGCCTCCTCGCCGTCCTTGCCCCACAGCTTCCCGCCGTTGCGGACCAGCGCGGGCATGGACGCGTCGACGATGACATCGCTCGGCACGTGGAGGTTCGTGATCCCCTTGTCGGAGTTCACGTACGACAGGCGCGGCCCCTCGGCGATGGCCTTGTCGAACGCGGCGGCGATCTCGTCGCCGTTCGCGACGTCGGCCAGCCCCGCGAGGATCGAGCCGAGGCCGTCGTTCGCGCTGAGTCCGGCTTCGGCCAGCTGCGTGCCGTACTGGTCGAAGACGTCCTTGAAGAACGCCTTCACGACGTGGCCGAAGATGATCGGGTCGCTGACCTTCATCATGGTGGCCTTGAGGTGCACCGAGTACAGCACGTCGTCCGCCTTGGCGGCCTCGAGCGTCTCGGCGAGGAAGGCGTCGAGCTCCTTCGCGGACAGGAAGGTGGCGTCGATGATCTCGCGCGGGAGGACCTTGAGGCCTTCCTTCAGGACCGTGACGGTGCCGTCCTTCGCGGTGTGACGGAACGAGAGGACGTCGTCGTGGGCGGCGACCCACGAGCGCTCGTTGTGCTTGAAGTCGTCGTGACCGAGCGTGGCCACACGAGTCTTCGACCCCTCCGCGAACGGCTTGTTGCGGTGCGGGTGCTTCTTGGCGTAGTTCTTCACGGCCAGCGGGGCGCGGCGGTCGCTGTTGCCCTCGCGCAGCACCGGGTTCACCGCGGAACCCTTGATGCGGTCGTACCGCGCCCGCACGTCCTTCTCCTCGAGCGACGTGGGCTCGTCGGGGAAGTCGGGGATGTCGTATCCCTGCTGCTGCAGCTCGGCGATGGCGGCCTTGAGCTGCGGGATCGACGCCGAGATGTTCGGCAGCTTGATGATGTTGGCCTCGGGAAGAGTGGCCAGGCCGCCCAGCTCGGCCAGCGCGTCGCCGACCTGCTGCTCCGGCGCGAGCTTCTGCGGGAAGGCGGCGAGGATACGGCCGGCCAGGGAGATGTCCCGCGTCTCGACCTCGATGCCCGCCTGGCCGGTGTAGGCCTGGATGATGGGCAGGAACGAGGCGGTGGCCAGTGCCGGTGCCTCGTCGGTGTACGTGTAGATGATGGCGTCGTCGGTCACCGGGAGGTTCTCCGTTCACGGGGCGATTTGTCTCGATACCAAGATACCCCGAGCGCGCTCGACGCCCCGCCCGCCCGCTGGACGCCTCCCGCCGACGATGTGCGCCCGCCTCCCCCGGTCCGAAAATGTTCAGCCGGGACGTGTCGAGTCCGCCGGGAGGGGCTAGCCTGGGGGCATGTCCGAACTGCGCATGGTCGAACTCTCCGCTGCGACGATCGTCGCCGTGAACAACCTGTCGCTCAAGCCCGGACAGGAGCAGTTCCTCGCTCCGGTGTCGTACGGCATCGCGGCAACCGTGATCAACCCGCAGACGTCGTGGCAGCGCGTCATCCTCGACCGCAACGAGGTCGTCGGCTTCGTCAGCGCGAACTTCGACGACGAGGCCCCCGAGGAGCACTTCCGCTCCGTGCTGTGGCGCATCAACGTCGACGCCGACGACCAGGGCCGCGGGGTCGGTCGCTTCGCGGTCGAGAGCCTCATCGAGGAGGCCCGCCGCCGCGGCGTCGACCACGTCAACGTCATCTACGAGGCGGGCGAGGAGGGGCCGGAGGCCTTCTTCCGTCGCGTCGGCTTCACCCCGGTCGGCGAGACGGCCTACGGCGAGGTCATCGCCGAGATCCGCGTCGAGCCCTGAGACCGGCGGCGGGGTCTCGAATCCCCTCCCCCATCGAGACCCCGTCGCCCCCGGCTGAGCCACCTCCCGTAGCGACTCAGCCCGTCCTCAGTAATGTGCTACCTCTTAGTTGGTATCGTTGTCGTGCCGCAGCTGCGGCCCCCCTTGAAGAAAGCGATACCCATGCTCACCATGCCTCTCTGCCTCTGCGCGCCCATCGAGACGACGGGAGCGACGCGATGATCACGCACGCCCTCGCTCCCGCGGCACTCGACGCCCTTTCCGCCCTCGCCGTGGGGCGCCGCGGCATCTACCGCGACGACGCGGCCTTCGACGACCTGCTGGCGTCGGCGACCGCCGCACTCGCCGCAGAGGACCCCGACACCGTCGCGGTCATCCGGCGCTTCGCGGCCGCCGACGTCCCCGACGGCGCAGTCCTCTTCACCGGCTTCACCGTGGACCAGGAGCAGATGGGGCGCACCCCGGAGGGGTGGCAGCTCGAGTTCCAGAATCAGGACCGGGACCCCGTCACGGAGGCCACCCTGCTCGCCCTCGCCGGAACCGCGGGGGAGATCTTCGCGTTCGCGCGCCAGCACGCCGGCGCCCAGATCCAGAACGTCGCGCCGGTGAAGGGCCACGAATACGACGCGGTCGGCACGGGCAGCCGCGGCTTGCTCGACTGGCACACGGAGGACGCGTTCGACGACGCCCACCCGCACTACGTGGGCCTGCTGTGCGTGCGCGGCGATGTGAACGCCGACACGGCCCTCGCTCCGATCGACCGCGTGGTCCTGAGCCCGGAAGACGAGCGGATCCTGCGCGAGCCCCGATTCCTGCACGGCATCGACAAGGCATCGGGCGGCACGGGACGACCCGAGGACGGGGTCCGTGGACCGGTCCTGTACGGCGAGGACGGCGAGCGCTTCGTGCGCGTGGACATGGACTGCGCGGCCGCCGTCGAGGGCGACGAGGAGGCGGCCGCCGCGCTGCGGCGCTTCCACGACGCGGCGGACGCCGCCCGTATCGCCGTGAATCTGAAGGCGGGCGACCTGCTGCTGTTCGACAACCGTCGCGTGCTCCACGCCCGGACCAGCTTCGAGCCGCGCTACGACGGCACCGACCGCTGGCTCCAGCGCGTCATCATCACGGGTGACCCCGGCGCGTCGGCCGGACGCCGCACCCGTCGCCCCCGCGTCGTCGAGAACGACCCCGCCGGGCAGTGAGCTCGACCGTTCACGCCGGCGTGATCCGCCTCCGCTATCTGCTGGGTCGCGCACGGCGCATCGACGTGGGTTCGTTGATGCGCCGTGCGCGTGCGGTGGCGGCGCACCATGATCAGCGCACGGTTGCGGTGCTCGTCGACATGCTCAGGGAGGCGGCCTTCCACCAGGTCGGCTTCCAGGACTACGTCGACTACGACTTCGCGATGCTCACGGCGGCGGAGCGCCGCACCATGATGACGCATCCGCTGTCGAATCGGCTGTCCTACCTGTTCGACCACGCCGACTACCGGCACATCTTCCACGACAAGTGGGAGTTCGTGCGCGTGTTCTCTGACCTGTTGGGGCGGGAGTGGATGCTGCTGGACGACGACAATGCGGACGCTCTGCGCTCGTTCGCGGACCGGCACCAGACGCTGATCACCAAGCAGCGGCTCGGGCGCTCCGGCCATGCGATCCACCGGTACCACGGCGCAGACGTCTCCGACTGGGACGCGTTCCACCACCGGCTGATGGAGAACGGCGAGCTGCTCGTCGAGGAGAACATCGTGCAGCACGACGCGCTGTCGGCGGTGTGCCCGGGGACCGTCAACTCCACGCGCATCACGGCGTTCTTCGACGGCCATCGGACGCATATCCTGTCCATCGCCCAGAAGTTCGGTCGCGGCCAGGCCGCCGACCAGATGGACTGGGGCGGCTTCTACACCATGCTCGACGCGGACACCGGGCGCGCCCTCGGCGACGGCTACGACTCGCACGGCAACGTCCACCGATTCCATCCCGACACGGGCTACCGGATCGCCGATTTCCAGTTGCCGCTGTACGACGAGGTGATCGCGCTGATCGACCGGGCTGCCCGCCGCGTGCCGCAGGTGCAGTACGTCGGATGGGACGTGGCGGTCACCCCGACGGGTCCCGTGATCATCGAGGGGAACTGGGGCACGGGAGTGTACGAGGTGAAGCCGAGCGTGCTCGGCATCCGCACCGGCCACCGGCCCCGGTTCCAGAAGGCGATGGGATTCTGAACGCCCTGATCCGTGCCCGCCTCTCCCGCGCCGCGCTCGCCTCGAACGCGCACCGTCAGGCGGCGGCGAGCGTCGGCGTCCCGGTGATCGACCTGCGCCGGGACGCGTGGGGACACGGCCTGACCTGGGTCGCGGGGATCGCGCACGACGCCGGTATCCGCCACGCGATCTTCGACGCCTCGGCCGGGCGCAGCGCGGCCCGTTCGGGCCTGACCCCGTGCGACGAGCCGGCGACGATCGATCCCGCGCGCCTGTTCGGCTGGCCCGGTGCGGACACGGAGCCCGTGATGCGCGTCGCCGGGCGCGTCCTCTCCACCAAGGAGCTGCGGGCGGGCGAAGGGGTGTCGTACAACCACACGCACCATGCGGGCACCGACACCCGTGTGGCGCTCGTGACCGGCGGGTTCGGCCACGGCATCCCCCGGGCGCTCGGGAACGAGGCCGACGTCGAGATCCGCGGCCGGCTGTTCCCGATCATCGGACGGGTGGCGATGGACGTGTGCGTCGTCGACATCGGTCACGCGCCGATCCGGCACGGTGAGGAGGTCGTGTACTTCGGCGGGCCCGGTCCCGCGCGGCACGCACTGGCCGACTGGACCCGCATCACCGGCTGGACGGCCGCCGAGCTCGTGTGCGCGCTCGGGCTGCGCGCCGCGCGAGAGGAGACACCATGACCCTCCCCCGACTGGTCGTGGATCTGCGTCGACTGCGCGCCAACATCCGCGAACTGCAGCGCCGGAGCGCGCCGGCCGAGGTCATGATGATCGTGAAGTGCGACGCGTACGGACACGGGCTCGAACGGGTCGTCACGGCTGCGGCCGCCGAAGGGGTGCGCTGGTTCGGGGCGTTCGACAGCGCCACCGCGGTGCGCGCGCGCGCCGCCGCCGGCCCCGACGCGCGGGTCTTCGCGTGGGTGACCATGACCCGGGGCGAGATCGCGGCGGCGGTGCGCGCGGGCGTCACCCTGGGGGTGGGTGACGCCGACTACCTGGAACGCATCGTCGAGGTGAATCAGCGTCGCCCGCAGCCCGTGCACCTCAAGATCGACACGGGTCTGCATCGCAGCGGGATCCGCCCCGAGCAGTGGACCGAGGTGGTCCGGCGGGCGGCGGAGCTGGAGGCCGCGGGAGCGATCAGGGTCGAGGGCATCTGGAGCCACATCGCCGAGGTGAGCGACCGCGACGACGACCTGGCGCGAGCCGCGTTCCGGGAGGCGGTGCAGCGGGCGGAGGCGCTGGGCCTCACGCCGACCGTGCGGCATCTGGCTGCCAGCGCCGCGGGGGCCGCCCGCTCCGAGTTCCGCTTCGACCTGGTGCGCTTCGGGGCCTTCGCGTACGGGATCCGGTCGGTGGGGGCGCCGCCGCCGGACGACATCGCCCTCGCCTCCACGCTGCTCGCCCCGGTAATCCGCGTGGACGCCGAGGCCGTCACGATCGGGATCGGCAGTCTCGACGGCCTCCCCTCGACCCTCGCCGGCTGCTTCGAGGTCGGGACGGCCGCCGGGGCCCGACGCGTGCTGCGGATCGGGCCGACCGAGAGCGTGGTGCGCCCCTGGCCGCGGGCGGCGATCGGCGAGGAGGTGGCCGTGTGGGGGCCGGGCGCCCGCGGGGAGCTCGACGCGACGAGCCTGGCCGAACTCATCGGCACGGTCGGTGAAGAGCTCCTGGTGCGGCTCTCCCCGCTGATCACGCGCGAGTACCGAGCCGGGCGTCGACCCGGTGCGGGCTGATCAGGCGTCGTCGTCCGACCGGGGGCGGCTGCGGCGGCTGCTCCACGCGGCCAGTGCCGAGGCGGCGGCTCCCGCGGCTCGGTCGATCGCCTCGACCGAGCGGTTCACCATGTCGTGCGCGGCATCCTGCCACGCGGGAGTGGTCGGCGCCTCCCCCGCGTGCACCCTGGCCGCATGCTCCGCCGCCTCGAACGCGCGCTCCAGCTCCGCGACCGCGTCGCGGTAGGCGGCGAACTCCGCCGCCGTGATCCGCCCCGTGGTGCCGCGGCGCGCCTCCACCGCCGTGCCCGCGGCACGCAGGTAGGCGGCGGTCTCCGGGCGCTTGACGTCGGTCATCGCCGGATACGCGATCTGCAGCGCAGGGTCGGTCTCGTACCGCATCCACCGGGCCGTGACAGCGTCGTGCTCGGCGTACAGCCGCTCCAGCGGCCGCGGCGCCGAGCCGGCCGGGATCGCCGCACGGGCCGCGTTCACCCGCACCCGCCGAGCCCGCACCTCCGCCGACGCCGCACGTGCGTCGCGCTCCCGCTCCCGCAGCATCCGTCGCGCCCCCGCGACCTGCTCGGCCGTGGCCCGCTGCGCGGCGCGCTCCGCCGTGACCCTCGCGAGATCGGCGCGCGCGATCTTCAGCGTCGTGCGCCGAGCGACCGCCGTCTGCTGCGCGATCCGCAGATCGTGTCGGGCCGCGTCGTACTCGAGCCGCCGCCCGCTCCGTGTGCTGCGGCGGCGCAGCCCGATCGCACCAGCGGTCGCGCCGGCGGCGGCGGTCGGCGCGATCCACCACCACTCGGCGAGGAGCAGCACGGGGTCCATACCTCGATGCTACCGACCCGTACCGACGGCGGCGATGCGCCGAGGGCCCGGCCTCCACGGGGAGACCGGGCCCTCCGCGCACGCGGACGCCGTCAGACGAGCGTCTCCTGCCACGCGGCGTGCAGCTGCGCGAACTTGCCGGAGCCGCCGATGAGCGCCTCCGGGGTGTCGTCCTCGATGATGCGGCCGTGCTCCATCACGAGCACCCGGTCGGCGATCGCGACCGTCGACAGCCGGTGCGCGATGATGATCGCCGTCCGGTCAGCGAGCAGCGTCTGCAGCGCGTCCTGGATCAGCCGCTCCGACGGGATGTCGAGCGAGGCGGTGGCCTCGTCGAGGATGAGCACCGCCGGGTCGGCGAGGAAGGCGCGCGCGAACGAGATCAGCTGTCGCTGCCCCGCCGAGACGCGCCCACCGCGCTTGTTCACGTCGGTGTTGTAGCCGTCGGGCAGCGCCGAGATGAAGCCGTCGGCGCCCACCGCGCGGGCGGCGGCCTTGATCTCGTCGAGCGAGGCGTCCGGCTTGCCCAGGGCGATGTTGTCCGCGACCGTCCCGCTGAACAGGTACGCCTCCTGCGTGACCATCACGATCGCACGACGGAGGTCCTTCGGGTGCAGCGAGCGCAGGTCGACGCCGTCGAGGGTCACCCGACCCTCCGAGGGGTCGTAGAAGCGCGAGATGAGCTTGGCCAGCGTCGACTTGCCCGCACCGGTCGTCCCCACGAGGGCGATCGTCTGCCCGGCCGGGATGTCGAGCGAGAAGTTCGGGAGGATCGTCTTCTCGCCGTTGTACCCGAACGTGACCTCGTCGAACTCGACGTGTCCGCGCGACTCCCACAGGTCCACCGGCTTCTCGGGGTCGGGCACCGTCGGCACCTCCTCGAGCACGCCGGACACCTTCTCCAGCGCCGCGGTCGCGGACTGGTAGGAGTTCAGGAACATCGCGATCTCCTGCATCGGCGCGAAGAAGTTGCGCACATACAGCACGGCGGACAGCAGCACGCCGACCGTGAGGGCCCCCGTCGACACCCGGATGCCGCCCCACAGCACGACGATGCCGAGGACCAGAGCCGCGACGCCCATGAGCCCCGGCTCGAACGTGCCGAACAGCAGCATCGAGCGGCGGTTCACGTCGCGGTAGTCGCCGGCGACCTGCTGGAACGCCTCGTCGTTGCGCGGCTCCTTGCGGAACGCCTTCACCGCGCGGATGCCGGTCATGGTCTCCACGAACTGCACGATGACCTTGGCGCTGATCACGCGCGACTCGCGGTACACCAGCTGCGAGCGCGAGTAGAACCAGCGCATCAGGAAGAACAGCGGCACCCCGCCGAGCGCGAGGATGAGGCCGGACTGCCAGTCCCACACGCACAGCGCGATGAAGGTGAACAGCCCGAACAGCACGCCCGACACGAGCTCGTTCAGGCCGCCGTCCAGCAGCTCCCTGATCGAGTCGAGGTCGCTCGTCTGTCGCGAGATGATGCGCCCCGAGGTGTACGACTCGTGGAACTCCAGGCTCAGCCGCTGGGTGTGCAGGAAGATGCGCTTGCGCAGATCGAGCAGGATCGCCTGCGTCAGCTTCGCCGCGATGATCACGTACCAGGCGATCAGGGCGGCCGCGAGCGCACCGGCCAGCAGGTAGATCCCGCCCACCACGAACGTCGGCATCCAGTCGGCGTTCTCGATCACGGCCGGCAGTGCACGGTCGAGCCCGATGCTGATCAGGATCGGACCGGCGACCTGCAGCGCCGTCGAGATCACGAGCACCACCGCGGCGAGCACGATCTGCGGCTTGAGCGGCCGCACGAGCGAGCCGAGCAGGCGCAGCGACCGCTTGCGGATCGCCCTGCTCTCCTCGCGGGTCAGGCGGGAACGGTCCTCGTCCTGGGTGCCGGTGAGGGTGGAGCTCATCGCTGCACCTCCTTCTCGCTCATCAGATCGTCGTCGGCGGCGTCCTCCCGGAGGCCGTCCTGCACCGCATCGTGGATCTCCGCCTCGGTGTCGCGGATGACCGGGATCGCGCCGGTGCGCGCCGCCTCCTCGGCCTCCAGGCTCGAGATGACGTGACGGTAGTGGCGGCTGGTCTTCAGAAGCTCCGCGTGCGTGCCGACCGCGGTGACCCTGCCGGCCTCCAGCAGCGCGACCCGGTCGGCCAGGGCGACCGTCGACGGGCGGTGCGCCACGATCAGCGCCGTGGTGTCGGCCAGCACGTGCCGCAGGGCCTCCTCCACCAGGGCCTCGGTGTCGACGTCGAGCGCCGACAGCGGGTCGTCGAGCACCAGGACCTTGGGCGCGGCGGCGACGGCACGCGCGAGCGCCAGACGCTGCCGCTGCCCGCCGGACAGGCTCAGGCCCTCCTCGCCGATCACCGTCTCGACCCCCTCCGGCAGCGTGTCGACGAACGACGCCTGGGCGACGTCGAGGGCCTCGCGCAGCACGCGCTCCCCCTCGTCGCTGTGCATGTCGAGGTCGGCGCGTCCGAGCAGCACGTTCTCGCGCACCGACGCCGAGAACAGCGTCGCGTCCTCGAACGCCATCGCGATGTGCCGACGCAGCTCCGCGAGCGGCAGGTCGCGCACATCGACGCCGTCGAGAGTGACCCGTCCGCCCGTCACGTCGTACAGCCGCGTGGGGAGCGTCGTGAGCGTGGTCTTGCCGCTTCCGGTCAGACCGACGAGCGCCATGGTCTCGCCGGGCCGCAGCACGAGGTCGATGCCGTCGAGCAGGTCGCGCTCCTCGGCACCCGCGTCCTGGTAGCGGAAGTGCGCGCTCTCGAACGCGAGCTCGCCCCGCGGCTCGTCGATGTGCTCCGGGTGCTCCGGGTCCGTGATGGTGTTGGTCTCGGAGAAGATCTCGAACACGCGGTCGGTCGCCGTGCGGGCGTCGAGCATGAACGAGAACAGGAAGCCGATCGACTCGATGGGCCAGCGCAGCACCACCGCCATCGCGAAGAAGGCGAACAGCTCCGCCTCGGTGATCGCGCCCTGCGAGATCAGCCAGATACCCGACATCAGGCTCAGGCCGAACGCGATCTGCGGCATCAGGTCGAGCCAGAACCAGATGGACGCGATCGCGCCGGCCTTGCTCATCTCGGTCTCGCGCAGCGTCTCCGCCTGACGGCTGAAGCGACGCAGGGCGTGCTTGCCGCGGCCGAACGCCTTCAGCACGCGGATGCCGTGCACGCTCTCCTCGACGCTCGTGGCGAGGTCGCCCGCCTGGTCCTGACTGCGGCGGGTGAGGGCGCCGTAGCGCTTCTCGAACAGGTAGCCGCGGATCCACAGCGGGATCGCGGTCACCAGGAAGATCGTGCCCAGCAGCCAGTGCCAGCGGAACAGCAGCACCGAGCCGATGATGATCGTGAGCACATTGACCACGAGCAGCACGAGGCCGAACGCGAGCCAGCGGCGGATGAGACCGATGTCCTGCATCATGCGGCTCAGCAGCTGTCCCGACTGCCAGCGGTCATGGAACGCGACCGGCAGCGTCTGCAGCCGCGAGTACAGCTCCGTGCGCATCGTGTACTCGACCTGCGTGGCGGGGAACAGCACGAACTGACGGCGGAGCCACACCATGAGCGCCTCGCCGAGCGCCAGGGCGAACACGGCGGCCGCGCCCCACACGATCGCATCGATGTGACCGGAGCGGACCGGTCCGCCGATGATCTGCTCGAGCACGATCGGGATCATCAACGCGATGAGAGCGGCGGCGAGCGCGCTCGCGGCCCCTCCGGCGAGACGCCAGACGACCGGCTTCACGAAGGGCTTGAGCCGCCACAGCGCGGCGGGGGTGGACAGGGTGGACGACGGATTGTGCGCGGAAGACGAGGAAGACATGTCTCTCAGAGGAGTCGAGGCGAAACGAAGAGGAAGAGGGACGGACGCGAGAGCGGGCTCCTGGAGCCCGGCATCCGGTGCAGAACGGGGGCGGCGGCTCTAGGAGAGCGGGCGCACCGGGGTCGAGCCGAGAGTGGCGATCTGCGCGGCGGCGATCGTGGTCATGGTGTCCTCCTCATGGGCTCGGCGAGGTCGTCCGGTTGGCGCGACAGCCCATCAGCCTATTCCTGTGAACCAGCTGGGCGCAAGAGGAATTCCCGCGGCAGCCGAAAGCCCCGTCCCGCGTGGAGACGGGGCGGGGCTTCGGACGGCTCAGCGCGCGGCGCTCTCACGGGCCAGGAGGCTCTGCTTCACGGCGAGACCCCACGCGAAGCCGCCCAGCGAGCCGTCGGTGCGCAGCACCCGATGGCACGGGACGAACAGGGCCGGGGCGTTGCGGGCGCAGATCGACGCCGCCGCGCGCACCGCGTTCGGATTGCCGAGGCGCGCGGCGAAGCCCGTGTAGGTGAGCGGCCGACCCGGCTCGATGCCGCGCAGCGCATCCCACCCCGCGCGCTGGAGAGCGGTTCCGGTCTGCTTCACCGCGACGGCGTCGATCGCCGACACGTCACCGGCGTAATAGGCCAGGGCGGCAGCCGCCGCGTCGGTCTCGGCGTCGCGCAGCTCCTCCGGACGGGCGGCGGCGGAGAGGCGACCGAGGATCGCCTCCACGTCGTCGGTCCACCCGGAGGCGAGGACGCGCTGCTCGGCGTCGGCCAGGATCGTGAACGGGCCGTCCGGGGTGTCGATGGTCTGGATCAGGGCGGTCATGGCGTCTCCTTCGTCTGGGTCTCGTCGTCGGTCGCGGCCGCGCGGGCGGCAGGCGACCGCGGCCCCGCGGGGCGCTGGGGTGCCGCACGCCACAGGTGCGCGCTGAGGTAGCTCCGCCAGGGGGCCGTGCGCTCGGCCCAGGCGACCAGGGGCTTCGGCTCGCCGGGGAGTCCCACCGCCGCCGCGCCCGCGCGCAGCGCGACATCGCCGGGGAGCAGGATGTCGGGGTCGCCGAGCACACGCATCCGCACGTAGTCCGCCGTCCAGGGTCCGATCCCCGGCATGGCCAGCAGGGCCGCGCGCTGCTCCGCGCCGTCATCGCCCACGGTCAGCGTCAGGCTGCCGTCGGCGAGGGCCGCGGCGGCCCCCGTGACCGCGCGGATCCGGGCCGCGGGGCCCCGCAGCACCTCGGCCCCGTGCTCCGCGATCGCGGTCATGGTGGGGAACAGCAGCCCCTCGGGTGTCTTCTCCCCCAGCGCCTCGGTGAGTGCGGTGAGCGCGGTGCGGGCGGCGACGACGGTGATCTGCTGCCCGATCATCGCCCGGATCAGCATCTCGTGCGGATCCGCGGCACCGGGCACCCGGATCCCCGGCGTGCGTGCGACCAGCGCCGCCAGCGACGGATGCGCGGCCAGGGCCTCGTCGATCGCGAGGGGGTCGGCGTCGAGGTCGAACAGGCGCCGCGCGGTCGACACCAGCGGCGCCAGGTCGCTCAGGCGTGCGACGCGAGCCCGCAGCCGCAGCCGCTCGCCGTCCTGCCGCACCTCGAACCACGCGGGGCCGCCCGGCATGCGCAGGTGGCGCGCGAACGCGTCGGACCGCGCCTCCTCGACCCCCGCGACCGCCCTGGCCGCCATCCACACGAACACCCCGGCCGCGTCGAACGGGCCGCGGTACGGCAGGGCCAGGTCGATCGCCCCCGGCACGTCGGACGCCGGAGTGCGTCGCCGCGCCCGCAGCTCGCCCGGCGTGAGGCCGAACACCTCGCGGACCGTGTCGTTGCACTGGCGGATGCTCTGGAACCCCGCGGCGAACGCCACATCCGCCACCGGCATGTCCGTGCCCACGAGCAGCATGCGGGCCGTGTGCGCGCGGTGCGCCCTGGCGAGCGCGAGCGGGCCGGCGCCGAGCTCGGTCGTCAGCAGCCGCGTGAGGTGCCGGCTGGAGTAACCCAGGCGGGCGGCGAGGCCCGGCACGCCTTCGCGCTCCACGACCCCGGTCGCGATCAGCCGCATGGCGCGCGCCGCCGTGTCTCCGCGCACGTCCCACGCGGGCGACCCCGGTGCGGCCTCGGGCAGGCAGCGCTTGCAGGCGCGGTAGCCGGCCTCGTGCGCGGCCGCACTCGTGGGATAGAACGTGACGTTCTGCGGCTTCGGGGTGCGGGCAGGGCAGCTCGGCCGGCAGTAGATCCCGGTCGAGCGGACCGCGGTCACGAACTGCCCGTCGAAGCGGGTGTCGCGCGCACTGATGGCGCGGTACCGCTCGTCGAAGTCGATCACGGGGAGGCTCATGTCCTCCACTCTGCCACCGACCACCGACCCCGGCTGGCGGAAATCGGACACGACAGTGAAGGCCCCGGAGACGACGGAACCCGCCCTCCCGAGGAGAGCGGGTTCCGGACGCGGATGCGCGGAGGTCAGTGGAAGAAGTGACGCTCCCCGGTGAAGAACATCGTCACGCCCGCCTTGCGCGCGGCGTCGACGACCTCCTCGTCGCGCACCGACCCACCCGGCTGCACGATCGCGGTGACACCCGCGTCGATGAGCACCTGCGCACCGTCGGCGAACGGGAAGAAGGCATCGGAGGCGGCGACCGATCCGGCCGCCCTGTCGCCCGCTCGCTCGACCGCGAGGCGGCACGAGTCGACGCGGTTGACCTGACCCATGCCGACGCCGACCGTGGCGTTGTCCTTCGCCAGCACGATCGCGTTCGACTTCACGGCGCGGCAGGCCTTCCACGCGAAGATCAGGTTCTCCATCTCCTCGTCGCTCGGACGCTCACCCGACACCAGCTCCCAGTCCTTCGCGACCGACACGATGTCGTCGGGGAAGCGGTCGGCGTCCTGCAGCAGCAGCCCGCCCGACACCAGCCGCACGTCCATGCGCTCCTGCTGCCAGTCTTCGGGCAGCTGCAGCAGACGCAGGTTCTTCTTGGCCTTGAACACCTCGAGCGCGGCGGGCTCGAACGACGGCGCGACGATGACCTCGGTGAAGATGTCCTTCAGGTTCTCGGCCATCTTCAGCGTGACGGTGCCGTTCGCGGCGATGACCCCGCCGTACGCCGAGACCGGGTCGCACTCGTGTGCGCGCAGGTGTGCGCTGGCGATCGGGTCGAGCGCGTTCGGCGCGGTCGTGGCGATCCCGCACGGGTTCGCGTGCTTGATGATCGCGACGGCGGGCTTGATCATGTCGTACGCGGCGCGCAGCGCGGCATCCGCGTCGACGTAGTTGTTGTACGACATCTCCTTGCCCTGCAGCTGCGTGGCCTGGGCGATGCCGTGGCCGCCGGCGCGGGTGTAGATGGCCCCGCGCTGGTGCGAGTTCTCGCCGTAGCGGAGGGTCGCGAGGCGCTCGGCCTGGATCGTAAGGTGTGCGGGGAGATCGCCGGGCTCGGTGAGCGTGCCCTCGGCGAACCACTGCGCCACGGCCGTGTCGTAGGCGGCGGTGTGGGCGAAGGCGCGCGCGGCGAGCTCACGGCGCTGGCCGAGCGTGGTGCCGCCGTCGGCGACGGCCGACACGATCGCCGGGTAGGACTCGGGCGAGACCACGATCGCGACGTTCGCGTGGTTCTTCGCCGCAGCGCGGACCATGGCGGGCCCGCCGATGTCGATCTGCTCCACGACGTCGTCGCCCACGGCGCCGGAGGCCACGGTCTCCACGAACGGGTACAGGTTCACCACCACCAGCTCGAACGGGGCGATGTCGAGCTCCGCGAGCTGGCGCTCGTGGTCCTCGAGGCGCAGGTCGGCGAGCAGGCCGCCGTGCACCTTGGGGTGCAGCGTCTTCACGCGGCCGTCGAGCATCTCGGCCACGCCCGTGACCGCGGCCACGTCGGTGACCTCGAAGCCGGCGTCGCGGATGGTCGAGGCGGTCGAGCCGGTCGACACGATCTCGACCCCGGCGTCGGCGAGGGCCGCGGCGAGCACGAGCAGATCGGTCTTGTCGCTGACCGAGACGAGGGCGCGCCGGATCGGCACGGTGTCGCGATCGCGGTAGAGCGTGGGGTCGTGGCGGGGGCCGGCCATGATGGGCTCCTTCGTGCGGGGGCGTGCGGGGGTTCGGGGGGTTCAGGTCAGGACGAGATCGCCGGTCGCGATGCGACGGACGACGTCGATGAGCAGGCGGCGCTCGACGGGCTTGATGCGCTCGTGCAGGGTGTGCTCGGTGTCGTCGGCGCGGATCGGGACGCGCTCCTGCGCCAGGATCGGGCCGGTGTCCACGCCGTCGTCGACCACGATCACGCTCGCCCCGGTCTCGCGCACTCCGGCCGCGAGGGCGTCGCGCACGCCGTGGGCCCCGGGGAACTCCGGGAGGTACGCGGGGTGCGTGTTGATGATCCGCGGGGCGTACGCGGCGACCAGCGACGCGGGCAGCAGACGCATGAGCCCGCTGAGGACCACTAGGTCGGGGTTCCACACCGCCAGCTGCCTGCCGAGCTCCTCGCCCCAGGCCTCGCGGCTCTCGTGCTCGTGCCACGGGACGGTGAAGCTGGGGATGCCGAACTCCTCGGCGTGCGCCAGCCCCTCTGCTTCGCGATCCGCGCCGACGACGACCACCCTGGCCGGGAAATCGGGGTGACGAGCGGCCTCGAGGAGGGCGCGAAGGTTCGAGCCGGCGCCCGAGATGAGAACGGCGACCGTGAGCACGCGCCCAGTCTACCGGCGCGCGGAGACCGCCCCGTGCGGCCTCGGGCGCGGGCGGCGGGACTCAGCTGCGCCGGTCGCGGTCGTCGCCGTCGGGCAGCGGCGGGACGCGCAGGTCGCCGAGTGGCGCGGTGTCGTCGGGCAGGGACGGCCACGCGGTCGGCTCGGCGGGAAGCGGACCGCGGTCGCGCTCGGCCTCGGTCATCTCGGCGAGCCAGCGGTCGGTGCGCTCCTCCGCGAGTTCCTCACGGTTGCGCGGTGCGAGCAGCAGGATCGCCGCGCCCACCAGCACCTCGGCGCCGAGCGCGAGGGCGAAGGGCAGCACGGCGGGACCGACGACGCCCAGGCGCCCAGGCCCCATCGACCCGTTCGCGAGCTCGGCCGCGAGCCCCGCGACTCCCGCCGTCACCGCGGCGATGCCCACCGCGATGACGGCGCGCTGCAGCAGCCCGAGCGGTGTGCCCTCCCAGACGAGCCGGGAGCGCACGGCCCAGCCCGCGAACGCGCCGGCCGCGACGGGGACGAGCACCACGATCAGCATCCACATGGAGGTGTTCTCCGGCAGCAGCCCGAACACGGGGATGCCGGGGACCACGCCGAGCTGGGTGCCGGCGGGCGACACCGCGGTGCCGGCGCCGACCGCGAAGCCGGGACCGGCGAGCCACGCCGCCGCCCACACGATCAGGGTGGGCAGATACGCCAGCTGCGCGAGCGTGAGCACGGTGGCGCCGAGCGCGTCGACGCGCGCACCCTGGAACAGCGCGACCACGTCACCGCCGCGGGTCAGCACCGACAGGGCCACGGCGAGCGCCGCCGCTCCGGTCACGCCGACCAGGGCGAAGGCCGCACCCCGGACGATCGCCGCGGGCACGGGAGCCCAGTCCTCCCGCGCGTCGAGGCGGTCGTGCAGGCGGTCGAGGAGACCGCCGTCGCCGTCGTCCCAGGCCACCCGGACGGCGCCGCAGACCGCGCCCACCAGATAGACGGCGGCGGGCAGCAGGATCGCGAGCGGCAGCGGCGTGCGCACCGCATCGAGCCGTGCCGTCAGCGCGACCAGTGTGGAGATCGCGGCGAACACGGCGGAGCCGGACAGGGCACCCAGCAGCCACGCCCCCGCGTGGGCGGCGCGCGCTCCGGAGCGCGCGGCGAACAGGAGCGTGAAGAACAGCAGCAGCAGGGGCGTGATCGACACCGCGAACGATGCGGCCTGCGCGGGGATGCCCAGCGTGACGAGGAGCTCGTCGGGGATCGTGACCTCGAGCGGGACGCCGTGCCCGAACTCCCAGAGCGTGCCCGTAAGGGGCCAGAGCGCACCCCAGTCGGCCGTGACGCCGAACGCGACCGTCCACAGCAGCGTCAGCGGCGCCAGGAGCACGGCCAGTCCGACCGCGGCCGCGATGGCGGCGTCGAAGGCGGCGAGGAGCGCGACGAGGAGGCGTTGCATAGCGATTCGAGACTACGACGAGTTGCCGTGCGGCTCCTCGGGGCGCGCGCGGGGCGGGCGACACGGTAGCGTTTCTCCGGAGGTTACCCGATGACAACTGCCCCGCCCGCCCCGGCGACCGCCGAGCCCACCGGCGCCCTGGACCGCTTCTTCGAGATCAGCAAGCGCGGATCGACGATCGGCACCGAGATCCGAGGGGGCCTGGTGACGTTCGTCACGATGGCCTACATCGTGATCCTCAACCCGATCATCCTGTCCGGCAAACCCGACGTCGCCGGAAACATGCTGGACTTCAACGCGGTCGGTGCCGCGACCGCCCTGACCGCCGGCGTCATGACGATCCTGTTCGGGCTCGTCACGCGTCTGCCGTTCGGCTTCGCCGCCGGACTCGGCATCAACGCGTTCGTCGCGTTCTCCGTGGTCGGCCAGGTGACGTGGCCCGAGGCCATGGCGCTGGTGATGATCAACGGCGTCGTGATCGTGCTGCTCGCCGCCACCGGACTGCGCAAGGCGATCTTCGACGCGGTGCCGTTCCAGCTCAAGATCGCGATCACGGTCGGCATCGGCCTGTTCATCGCGTTCATCGGCTTCGTCAACTCCGGCTTCGTCACCGCGACCGGTGCCTCCTCGCCGCCCGTCGGGCTCGGGGTCAACGGCTCCGTCGCGACCGTGCCGAGCCTGCTGTTCGTGATCACGCTGCTGCTGACGGGCATCCTCGTCGCGCTGCGCATCAAGGGCGGCATGCTGATCGGCCTGATCGGCGGCACCGTGCTCGCCGTGATCGTCGAGGCCGTCTGGCACATCGGCGCCCGCGGCTTCGACGACGAGGGCAACGTGATCAACCCGGGCGGCTGGGGTCTGACGGTTCCCGCGCTGAACGGCTCCCCCGTGGGCGTGCCCGACCTGAGCCTGATCGGCGCGGTGGACTTCTCGTTCGACCTCGGCAAGGTCAGCCTCGTCGCGCTCGTGATGATCGTCTTCACCCTGCTCTTCACGAACTTCTTCGACGCGATGGGCACCATGACGGGTCTCGCGAAGGAGGCGAACCTGGCCGACGACAACGGCGACTTCCCGCGCATCAAGTCGGCGCTGGTGGTCGAGGGCGTCGGTGCGATCGCGGGTGGCGCGACCTCGTCGTCGTCGAGCACGGTGTTCATCGAGTCGGGCGCGGGGATCGGCGAGGGTGCCCGCACGGGCCTGGCCAACGTCGTGACCGGCGTGGTGTTCCTGATCGCGATGTTCCTGACCCCGCTCACCTCGATCGTCCCGACCGAGATCGCCGCGGCGGCCCTGATCATCGTCGGTGCCATGATGATGGCGCAGATCCGGCACATCGACTTCGGCGACTTCCGCGTGCTGCTGCCGGTGTTCCTCACGGTCTCCGTGATGCCGCTGACGTACTCGATCGCGAACGGCATCGGCGCGGGCTTCGTGAGCTGGGTGCTCATCCACGCGTTCTCCGGCCGGGCGAAGACCATCAGCCCGCTGCTGTGGGTGGTCGGTGCCGGCTTCCTGATCTTCTTCGCACGCGGACCGATCGAGGCGCTGTTCGGCGTCGGGATCTGACGAGCGGATCCACGGAGGGGCGAGTGCTGCGGCACCCGCCCCTCCGTGGTTTCCCTGGGCCTCAGGCGTAGGCGGCGGCGAACTCGGCGGACGGCTCGATCGGCTCGATCACGTCGATCAGCACCCCGCCGGGAGCCTCGACGATGAAGTGCCGCTGACCGAAGTCCTCATCGCGCAGGGCCAGCCGTTCGGTCAGTCCGCGCTCCCCCACCAGCCGGGCGTGCTCGGCGGCGGCGTCTGGCACCTCGACGTTCAGCAGCAGTCCGGTGACCGGTGCGCGGAAGCCCTCCGGGATGGTCTCGTGCGTACGGTCGAGGATCGCGAGCTCTCCCCCGTCGAAGCGCAGGCTCACGTACCAGTCGGCCTCGAACGTCGTGTCGAATCCGAGCTCCTCGCGATAGAACCGCGCGGCCGCGGACACGTCGTCCACCATCAGCACCGGGTAGAAGCTGGTGATCTCCATCGTCACTCCTTTACATACTGTGTGTTTGTATCCGTCCGGCTAGAATACATACAACACGTACGTAAAGGAACCCGCATGCCCCGCGCCTCCGCCGCCGACGCCGCCGCCACGGCCCGCCGCATCCTCGACACCGCCCTCGCGCACTTCGCCGCACACGGATACGCGGCGGCTTCGGTCGACGACATCGCCCGGGCCGCGGGCGTGACGCGCGGCGCCGTGTACCACCACTACGACTCGAAGCCCGGACTGTTCGCGGCCGTCGCCGCCGCCGCGCAGGAGCGGGTCGCCTCCGCCATCGCGACCGCCACGCGCGACACCCCCGGCCCCGCCGCGCTCCGCGACGGCAGTCACGCCTTCCTCGACGCCATCACCGTGGGAACCGCCGCGCGCGTGCTGCTCGTCGACGGCCCCGCCGTGCTCGGCTGGGAGCAGTGGCGCCGCCTCGACGCCGAGGGGCCGGAGCAGGAGCTGCGTGCCGGACTGCGCGAGGCCGGGGTCCCGTCCGCACAGGTCGACGCCCTCACCGCCGCGCTGTCCGGCGCCATGAACGAGCTCGCCCTGTGGCTGGCCGCCCGCCCCGACGACACCGCCGCGCGACGGCAGGCACACCGCGCACTCGACCGCCTGCTCGACGCCGCGACGTCGGCGCACTGAGCCCGGACGCGAGGAGGGCCTGGGCACGACGATGCCCCGGACAC
>NZ_SSDQ01000098.1:0-17197 GCF_004794315.1 Microbacterium sp. PF5
GGCGTCGTGCAGCGCGCGGAGGCGGCGCGCCTGCACGTCGTCGAGCCCGGGGCCGCGGCCGTACGCGCGACGCTCCAGCTCGCGCAGCTCGCGCTCCGCCGCGTCGGTCCACGACCCCTCGGTGCCGGGCGTCGCCGCGGCGTCCGGCGTCTCAGTCCCCTCCGGCACCGGCGACACCCCCCTCGCGCGTGACCACCAGGAACATGGGCCCCGCATCCATCGGCAGCTCGTAGCGCGTCATCGCGCCCGAGGCCACATCGGCGACCTCCAGCGTGAGCCCGCGTCCGTACTCGCCGAACGTCTCGGCGGCCTCGCACGTCATCGGCGCCTCCGCGGTCGAGCCGTCGTAGATCAGGCACTGCCGTCCCTCGCCGACCCGCGAGGCCACCCACAGCGGAACATCGCCGTCGTACCCGGCCACCCAGATCGAGTTCGGATCGAACCCGTCCTCCGCCAGGCGCTCGGCGGTGGCGTTCTCCTCGTCGTTCGCGTACTCGATGCCGGTCACGGTGCTCGAGTAGTCGGAGGAGGCGGCGGCGACCGCGGCCTCGCCGCTCGCGGTCAGCAGCAGCTGCGCGCTGACCTGCCGCTGCCGCTCCTCGTCGGCGCCGAGGGTCAGCGAGCCGTACAGCCCGGTCTCCTCGACCTGCTCGGCCGGACCGCAACTGGGCATCGTGCTCTCCCCCGACCCGAGGATGAGGCAGATGCGCGCGCGCTGCTCCTGGGTCGCCGTCCAGATGACCACGTCGTCCTCCACCGCGAGCGCCCGCACCGACCCGGGGTCGTAGACGCCTGAGGCGACGAGGTCGTTGTGCCACACCTGTTGCTCGGCCGTCAGCGCGACCGCCGGCGCCGCAGATCGGCCGAACGCCGCCCAGCCGATGCCCACGCCGACCGCGACCAGGAGCACCGCGGCGAGCGCGAGGACGAGGGGACGACGGTTCCGCAGCGTCCCGAGGACGCCCGTCGCGTCGGTGCGCCCCGAAAACTCGCTGTCGACGCCGGCACCCGGATCCGAGCCGTCTGCACTCTCCGGCGACGCGTCGCCCGGGCCGCCACCGGACACCGCGTCCGCGCCCGATGCCGAGGCCGTGTTGGCATCGGAAGCCGGGCCGGTGTCGCATGCCGCGGCATCGCGAGCCGGCACCCCGGAGGCGTCCGCACGCCCCGCACGCCGGAGCTCTTCGAGAGCGGCCAGCCGGGCGGCCTCGGCGGCCGTGAGGGCGCCATCGCGGGCGTAGGCCTTCCGCTGCAGCGCCCGCAGCTCGTCGTCGCCCCCCGCCGACGGCATCGCTAGCCGAGCCTCTCGAACTGCATACCGGCCCACACCAGCCAGGCCAGGCTGTACACGGTCGCGCACAGGCCGAGAGCGAGCGCCCAGCGCGCGATCGCGCGGTTCTCCATCGGACGCCGCAGCGACATGATCGCCGCGATCACCGCGACCACCGCGACCGGGATCCCCCAGCCGACGAAGAACGACGCGCCCAGCGCCACGATCGCCGCGAGCAGGGCCCAGGGCGCGAGCCGCGTGTCGTCGACGGGCGCCGGCTCGGTGACCGACGGCTCCCACTCCGCATCCTCGTGACGGTCGATGTCCGGGCCGCTCACCACCACGGGCTCGATGCCGACCGGACCCGTGGGCAGCTTGCTGTATCCGTCGCGCCGCGCGCCGGGGATCCGCGCCGTCGCCGCCGAACGGTCCACCTGTTCGCTCGCCCGCTCGAGTCGCGCAGGGGGCGTCGGGGTCGCGTCTCCCGCCGGTCGCGGCACGTCGCTCATACCGCCACCGCCTCCGCGACCTGGATCTCGGTCACCGGCAGGGTCGAGTCGGCGCCGAAGGCGAGCGTCGACGGCGGACGACCAGACGAGATCAGCTCGGCGGCGAGCGCCGCGATCATCGCGCCGTTGTCGGTGCACAGCGACAGCGGCGGGATGCGGACCGTGACGCCCGCCTCCGCGGCTCGCGCCAGGGCGACCTCGCGCAGCCGCCGGTTCGCGATCACGCCGCCGCCGAGCAGGAGCCGCGGGACTCCCAGGTCGGCGCAGGCGGCCAGCGCCTTCGTGACGAGCACATCGACCACAGCCTCGCGGAAGCTCGCGGCGACATCGGCGATGGGCAGCGCCGGGGCCTCGTCGCCCGCCGCCGCGGCCTCCGCCTCGAACCGCTCCACCCACCGCGCGACGGCGGTCTTGAGCCCGGAGAACGAGAAGTCGTACCGGTGCTTCGCGAGGTCGGACGCCCGGGACAGCCCGCGCGGGAACCGGATCGCCTCGGGATCCCCGCCCACCGCGGCCCTGTCGATCTCGGGGCCTCCGGGGTACGGCAGCGACAGCAGCCGCGCGACCTTGTCGAACGCCTCGCCCGCCGCATCGTCGACCGTCTCGCCCAGCAGCTCGACATCGGTCGTGAGGTCGCGCACGTGCAGCAGCGACGTGTGCCCGCCCGACACCAGCAGGGCGATCGTCGGGTACTCGAGCGGCTCCGACTCCGGCGTCAGGATGTCGGCGGCGATGTGACCGACCAGGTGGTTGACGGCGTACAGCGGCTTGTCGAGCGACACCGCGAGCCCCTTCGCCGCGCCGACACCCACCATGAGCGCGCCCGCCAGTCCCGGACCGCTCGTGACGGCGACCGCGTCGAGCTGGTCCAGGCGCACCCCGGCCTCGGCGAGCGCGGCGTCGATCGCCGGCTGCAGCGCCTCCAGGTGCGCACGAGCCGCGACCTCCGGCACGACGCCGCCGTAACGGGCGTGCTCATCCATGCTCGACGCGATCGTGTTGGACAGCAGCGTGCGGCCGCGCACGATCCCGATACCGGTCTCGTCGCAGCTCGTCTCGATGCCGAGCACCAGGGGCTCGCTCATGCGTTCGCCTCCTCCGGCGTATCGGCGACCGCGGGGTGGCGGCGCAGGTCCAGACGCATCACGATCGCGTCGACGTCGTCGGGCTGATAGTAGCGGGGGCGTCTGCCGATCTCCTCGAAGCCCTCGGCCCGGTACAGCCCCTCCGCCGGCGGGTTGTCGGCCCGCACCTCGAGGAACATCTCCCTGGCTCCCCGGGCGGCCGCCGCCCGGAGCAGAGCGTGCAGCAGCGCACGCCCCCGGCCCCGGCCCCGGTGCTCCGCGAGCAGGGCGATGGTCTGGATGTCGGCGTCGGCGCCGCCCTGCAGAGCCCTGACCCCGCCGTACCCCACGATCTCGCCGTCGACCTCGTCGACCAGATAGCGGCCGTGCGGACTCGACAGCTCGCTCGCCATGGTCTCGCGGCTCCAGGCGTCGGTGGGGAACGACCGCTCCTCGATCGCCATGATCGCGTCGAGGTCGCCCGGCACCGCCTCCCGCAGCGTCACGAACCCACCTTCTTCGGCGCTCCGGGCAGCGTCACGTCGGGGTGACGGAGGTACAGCGGCTCGGCGTCGGCGAGCGTGCGGCCCGCGGCCAGCGCCCGCGCGCCCGCCCTGGCCAGGTCGACCGCGGAGAGCACGGTCGTGTCGACGCGCGGGATGCCGTCGAGGTGGGTGTCCGCATCGGCGGCCCGCACCAGCACCGTGTCGGCCACGACCACCGGCAATCCGTCGTCGTCGAGCCCGTCGAACACCGTGACCGCGACCTCGCGGCGGCGTGCGTCGGTGACGATCGCGAACGGGCCGGACTGCGTCGGCAGGGCCGTGAGCGCCGCCGCGGTGTGGCTCGGGACCGGCAGCACGGGCAGGCCGCGGCCGAGGGCGAACGCGCGGGCGGCGGCGATCCCGATGCGCAGCCCGGTGAACGGTCCAGGACCCATGCCGGACACGACGTGGGTGATGCCGTCGGAGCCTCCGTCGCGGAGCACCCCGGCGAGCAGATCGCCGATCACCTCCGCATGACCGAGCGGATCGGCGGTGCCCGCCTCGGCCCGCGGCGTCCCGTCGGGGTCGATGAGAGCGACGGCGGTGCCAAGGGACGTGTCGACGGCGAGGATCACCCCTCCAGGGTAGTCGTCACGGGCCCTCCGGCGCCGTGCAGGAGGGGCCGCCCGCTCAGCCCAGGGGCGCCCTGACCGGGTAGTCCTGATCCTCCAGGATGACCTGGGCAGCCGCGCCCGTCGTCCGGTTCACGACCACGGGCGCCAGGAGGTTCACGCTCACGCCATCCGCCGAGGGGTGCGCGACCACGAGCACCAGGGCATCGTCGGGCGAGCGCAGTGCCAGGTCGTCCACCTGGGCGTCGCTCAGCGTCGGCGCATACTCCCCGAGCACGGTGCTCGGGTCGACCAGGTACAGCCGCAGCGCCTCGTCGGCCACGGCCCGCAGCGCGAACAGCCCGTCGGCGCCGTCGATCGGCGCGAGCGAGAAGTCGACGTGCGGGGCGAGCCCGGGAGGCGGGACGGTGAAGGTGAGCGCCGCGGTCATCGCAGGAAGTCCATCAGCGAGGGCTGCAGCACGCGGGCGTTCACCGCGAGCGCCGACCGGTAGACGAGCTCCTGGGCTTGGAGGCGGATGAGGACCTCCACGGAGTCGACGTCCTCGACCGCCGCGCGGCGGGACTCGAGGGACACGGAATTCTGCACGGCCGCCTCCTTGGCGCGTTCGATCTGGGACTGACGGGTGCCGACCGAGCCCTGCACCCCGAGCATCGCGGTGCGGCGGTCGTCGATCTCGCCGAGCCGCGGCCCGACGTTGGTGCCGGAGCGGAGATCCGCCACGATGCGGTCGACCAGCGCGAACACGGAGTCGTCCCCCGTGCCGAACACGGCCGCGCCGTCGGTGTCGACGCGGACCGAGGCGGCGTCGGACACGCGGCGCGTGACCTCGGAGCCCGCGACGCCGCTGTACGAGTAGTCGGCCGCGAAGGCCGCGGTGTCCGACGTGCCGGCGAACACGGAGCGGCCGAGCAGACGGGTGTTCGCCTGCGCGAGCAGCTCGCCTCTGATGCCCTCCAGCTCCACCGCCAGGGCCTCTTTGGCGGTCGCGTCGAGCGCGCCGTCGTTGGCGCCCTGCGCCGTGAGGTCGCGCACGCGGGACAGCAGCGAGGTGCTGGCGGTGATGGCGCTGTCGGCCGCAGTCACCCACGCCAGCCCGTCGTCGATGTTGCGGGCGTACTGCTCGGTGCGGCGCTGCTCGGCGTGCAGCGCCAGGGTCGCGGCCGCGGCGGTCGGGTCGTCCGACGGTGCCGCGAACGCCTTCTGCGAGGTCGCCTGGTCCTGCAGCCGCGCGAGCTCGGACAGGTTGGCCTGCAACTGGCGCATGGCCGTCTGGGTCATGGTGGACTGCGTCACGCGAGAGATCACGGTGCTCCTCCGATCAGCGTCCGACGACGCCCGTGCGGTTGATCAGGACGTCGAGGGCCTCGTCCACGGCGGTGAGCACGCGGGCGGCCGCCTGATACGCGGTCTGGTAGGTGAGGAGGCTGATCGTCTCCTCGTCGCCGTCGACGGCCGCGACGGACTGCTGGGCGCCGATGGCCCCCGCCGCCGCCGACTCCGACACCTTCGCGCGCTGCACGTCGGCCGCGGTCGAGACGCCGAAGCGGGTGACCTGGTCGGTCCACAGCGCATCGGGCGAGGTGGCGCGCCGTCCGATCTGCGAGATGAGATCGGCGTTGCTCGCATCCTTCGCCCCCGCGCCCGGAGCCGCCAGGGCCAGCTGGTCGGCGCTCGTCACGGCCACGCGCAGCCCGAGGGCCGCGGAACCCGTCGCCGGGAGGGTGAAGAAGTCGCCGCCCGGCTGACCGGAGGCCGTGACACCGGCCCGGTGCTGCGCGTTGAGCGACTCGGCCAGCGCGGTCGCCACACGGTCGTAGGTCGAGGCGAGCTGCGCGAGCATGCCCCCGTCGGCGGCCGGCGCCAGCACCGACAGCGTGCCGCCCAGCTCGCCGCCGTCGACCGAGACCGGAAGGTCGGGTGCCGACTCCCAGATCACTCCGACGCGCTGCCCCGCCTCGATCGCGGTCGGCCCGGTGAGGGCGAGACGCCGGGCGTCACCGCCGGAGACCAGGGCGTTGCCGCCGAGGCGCAGCGTGAGCGTGCCGTCGCTCTCCAGGGTCCCGGTGCCGCCCGTGAGGCGGGCGACATCCTCCGCGAGCACGGTCCGGCGATCCATCAGCTCGTTCGCCGAACGCCCGGCGGCGAGCGCGTCGCGGATCTCGCTGTTGAGCACGGCGATCTGCTCGGCGGCCGCATTCACCTGATCGACCGCGCGACCCGCCGACTCGCGTGCGGCCGTCCACTGCGCTGCCACCGTGCGGTAGCCGCCGGCCACGTGCGCGGCGAGCTCCTTCGCGGACTCCAGGACGCTCGCCGCGGCGGCGCCGGAGTCGGGCGTGTTCGCGAGCTCCTGCCACCCCGCCCAGAAGGAGGTGAGGCGGTTGGCGAGGCCCTTGTCGGTCGGCTCGCCCAGAGCAGCCTCGGCCGTGGTCGCGGCGAGGGCGCGCGCCGACCAGTAGCCCGAGGTGCCGAGGGCGTCGCGCACCCGCGCGTCGAGCAGGGCGTCACCGAGCCGGGCGACGCCGTCGATCGACACACCGTGGCCGGGGAGTGCCCCCATGCTGAAGCGGCCCGTCTGGGCGACGGCGGCGATCGACGAGGTCTCGACCCGCTGCCGCGTGTACCCCTCGGTCTTCTGGTTGGCGATGTTCTGTCCGACGACGTCCATGCCGCGGCGTGCCGCGGCGAGTCCGCTCGCGGCGGTGTTCAGTCCACTGAAGGTCGACATGGTCCCCTCTCGGTCACATCTCTGTGTCGATGATGCGGGCGGAGTCCTCGCGGGCGCGGTCTCCACGGGTGGTGTACTCGCCGCTCTCGAGGCCGAGCGCGGCGATGGTCTCCTGCGTCGCGCGCAGCACGCCGCTGAGCTGCTCGGCGGTGGAGTCGCGCATCTGCTCGACCTCCGCCGTCAGCCGCACGAGCGCGCGCAGGTGGTCGGTGAGCACGTCGGCCCACGCCCCCTCCGGCGCGTGCTCGATGAGCTCCGTGATGGTCGCCTCGTCCGAGGCGCCCCACTCCTGCGCGACTCCGGCGACCTCGACGGCCCTGGACAGTCCTGCGCTGCGCAGACGATCGAGTACCTGATCGATCTCGCGTGCCGCAAACTGTATCCAGTGCGATCGGCCAGCCGCGAGCAGCAGTTGCTGCTCGTCGAGCTTGAAAAGCAGCATCTCGAGCAGCTCGCGCTCGCGCCAGAGCTGCATCGATAGTTCGTTGGCTCCCATGATCCCCTTGTTCCCCAGCGATCCCCCGCCCCAACGCCGGTGCGATCGACCCGCCTGTTAACGGTTCATTAATCCCTATCGGCCGCCGCGCCCATAAGGTTACTATGTGGAACGGCGGTGGTTAGTTCTCCCCATGTACATATCGCGAATTATGTGATATGCGCATCTACCCCTCGCCATGGAGCTTCCGGAGTGCATCCAGAGAGGTGGATCATCCCCCATGTCGTCGCGCGCTGAGCGCAACCGCCTCGTCGAGGCCAACCTTCCCCTGGTCGGCTATCTCGCTGCGGACACCCATGCTCGGGCAACCCACATCCCCCGCGAAGAGCTCGCCGCCGTCGGCGCGCTCGCCCTCGTGACCGCCGCCGACGCCTACGACCCCGCGCTCGGCGTCCCCTTCGGCGCCTACGCCCGGCGCCGCATCCTCGGTGCGTTCGCCGACGAGATGCGCTCCATGGACTGGGCGTCCCGCGGCATCCGCAAGCGCATCAAGGAGACCGTCGCCGTGCGCGACACCCTCACTGCCGCCCTCGGCCGCACGGCCACCGTGACCGAGGTCGCGACGGCCATGGGCTCGCCCAGGGAGGCCGTGTCGGAAGCACTCGCCGACGCCGCGCGCACCGTCTCCACCATCGACGACCCGGCCGCCCGCGACCTCGTCGCCGACGTGCCCCTGCCCGAGGAGTCCGCCCTGGTCGGGGAGCGCCGCGAGGTGCTGGAGCACGCGATCGCCGCCCTTCCCGAGCGCATGCGCCGCATCGTGCTGGCCGTGTACATCGAGGAACGGCCCGTGAAGGAGATCGCCGAAGAGCTGGGGGTGACCCACTCCGCCGTCTCGCAGCAGCGATCGGAGGCCGTGCGGCTGCTGCGCGACGCGCTCGACCGCTACTTCGCCGAGGGCACGGTGGAGCCCGTCGCCTCCACCCGCATCTCCCCCGCCGCCCGCGACGCCTACTTCGGCCGGATCGCCGAGGCCGCCGGCGCCCGCATCGGCGAGGTGTTCCGCACCGCGGCCCCCGCCTGACCACGCCGCGTCCCTAACGCGCGCGCCTCCTCCGCCGATAGGTGTGAGCGGGAGACCACGGACGGTCCCCCGTACAACACATCACGGAGGAAACCCTCATGGGTATGCAGATCAACACCAACGTGTCGGCGCTCAACGCCTACCGCAACCTGTCCAACACGCAGAACGACGTGTCGAAGTCGCTCGAGAAGCTCTCGAGCGGTTTCCGCATCAACCGCGCAGCGGACGACGCCGCCGGTCTCGCGATCTCCGAGGGCCTGCGCTCGCAGGTCAACGGCCTGAACGTCGCGGCCCGCAACGCCCAGGACGGCATCTCGGTCATCCAGACCGCAGAAGGCGCCCTGACCGAAGTGCACTCCATCCTGCAGCGCGTTCGCGACCTGACCAACCAGGGCGCGAACGACTCGAACAACGCGAAGTCGCGCAACGCCATCCAGACCGAGATCTCCGCCCTGGGCGACGAGCTCACCCGGATCGCGGCGAGCACCAACTTCAACGGCATCAAGCTGCTCTCGGGCGGCACGACGCTGACGTTCCAGGTGGGCGCGGGAGCGGTCGCCGCCGAGGACCAGATCTCGGTGAACCTGACCAACTTCGCCACGCTCGGTGCCGACATCAAGACGCTCGCGACGGGCATGACGGACGCGGCATCGTACGGCGCTGCTCTGGCGGGCATCGACACGCAGATCCAGGCGGTCTCGACCGCACGTGCCGGCTACGGTGCGCTGCAGAACCGCTTCGAGTCGACCATCAACAGCCTCAACGTGTCGGCCGAGAACCTCGCCGCCGCCGAGAGCCGCATCCGCGACACCGACATGGCGTCCGAGATGGTCAAGTTCACGTCGGCGAACATCCTGTCGCAGGCGGGAACGGCGATGCTCGCACAGGCCAACCAGGCCAACCAGGGCGTGCTCCAGCTGCTGCGCTGATCCGCACCGCAGCACTGAATCGCACCGGGGGTCCGGGTGACGGCGCCGTCCGTCACCCGGACCCTCCCCCCACACGGAAGGGATCGCGCATGTCGCTCTCGCTCGACGGCCTCGTGTCCGGCCTGAAGACCACCGACATCATCAAGGCGCTGATGGACGTGCACGCGATCCCGCGCACGCTGCTCAAGGCGAAGATCGACGACAAGAACGCCGTCATGACGCAGCTGCGCACCCTCAACACCGCCGTGCAGAACCTCGCGACCGCCGCCGAGAAGGCCGCAGCCCCCGGTGGTCTCGACCGCTTCACCGGCACCTCGTCGTCCGACACCGTGAAGGTCGCGCTGCGGGCCGGAGCCGTCCCGCTCACCACCGACATCGTCGTCGACCGCGTCGCCCAGACCCACACCGTCGTCACCGCCGCCTCGCGCGGCTGGCCCGTCGACCCGCCCGTGCTCACCCTGGAGAACGCCGCGGGCGAGCGCGTGCAGGTGCAGGCCGACTCCGCGTCGATCCAGGACATCGCGCAGGCGATCAACGACGCCGACACGGGGATCGTGGCCACCGCCGTGCCCGCCGGGCGCGACGCCGACGGCAACCCGCTGCACCGCCTGCAGCTGCGCGCCGAGGACTCCGGCGAGGCCGGGCGCTTCCGCGTGTACCGCGGCGATATCGCCGCCGTGCAGAACGGAACGGCGACCGACGTCGCCACCGAGACCGGCGCGGCCGTGATCGCCACCGGCACCGACGCGCAGGTGCGCCTGTGGGCAGGAACCGGCGCCGAGCAGGTGCTCACCTCGACCAGCAACACCTTCACCGACCTGTTCGAGGGCGTCGACGTCACCGTCTCCACCCCCTCCACCACCCCCGTCACCGTGACCGTCGCCGTCGACACGGCCGCCCGCACCAAGGCCTCCGGCGAGTTCATCGCCCTCGTGACCGACATCTTCACCCGCATCGACAACGGCTCGAAGGCGACCGTCCCCACCGGTCAGGGCGGCAAGACCACCCTCGGCGTGTTCACCGGCGACAGCACCATCCGCGGCATGCGCACCGCGCTCGCCGACGCCGTGCAGCACCCGGTCGACGGCGTCTCGCCCTCCACCATCGGCATCTCGACCGACATGTACGGCAAGCTCACGTTCGACGAGGACAAGTTCGCCGAGGAGCTCGCGAAGGACCCGGATGCGGTCGGCGCGCTCTTCTCCGCGGTCGCCGCGCGCATCGAGGAGACCGCGACGTCGTTCTCCGACAAGTACGACGGACTGCTCACCACCCGCATCACCGGGCAGGAGAGCGAGGTCAAGAGCCTCGGCGAGCAGATGGAGCGCTGGGACGTGCGCCTCGCGCAGCGCAAGGCCACCCTCGAGCGCACCTACGCCCGGCTCGAGGTGATGCTGTCGCAGATGCAGTCGCAATCGTCGTACCTGGCGTCGCAGATCAACTCGCTGCCGAGCAGCCGCTCCGGATCGGACTCGTGAGCATGAACGCCGCCCTGCGCGCCCAGCAGCGCTACCGCGAGGACGCCATCCTCTCCGCGCCGCCGGAGCGACTGGTCACCATGCTCTACGACCGCCTGCTGCTCGACATCGAACGCGGCGAGACCGCCCAGCGCGCGGGCGACTGGGCCGAGGCGAACGCGCAGCTGCAGCACGCGCAGGCCATCGTCGCCGAACTGTCGTCGTCGCTCACCGACGAGTGGAACGGCAGCGCCGGCCTCCGCTCGCTCTACGTCTTCCTCAGTCAGACGCTCATCGGCGCGAACATCGGCCGCGACCCCGAACGCACCAGGGCCTGCCACGGCATCGTCGCCCCGCTGCGCGACGCCTGGCACGAGGCGTCCCGGTCGCTCGCGGAGAGCCGCGCGTGAGCGCCGACGCCTGGGAGGAGCTGCTGGACCGGCTGGAGCAGGAGGCCGAGCGCATCCTCGCCGCACCCGACGGAGCCGTCGAGACGCACGAGCTGCCGCCCTGGACGCCGCCGCCCGCGCCGCTGCCCGCGCACCTCGCCGACCGCGCCCGCCGCGTGATCGACCGCCAGCGCGCGGCCATGGACCGCGTACGCCACGAGATCGACGGCGTCCGCCAGCACCTCGGCGCCGTGGGGCGCGTACCGGCACCGCGCGAACCCGACGCACCGGCCTACCTCGACGTGGACGGCTGACGGCCGCCTAACGCACCCGGCCTGCCTGCCGACAGTGCACCGTGAGCACGGATGGCTCGCAAGACTCGGCCAGGGATCGGCCATTTCCACCACACACGGGGAGCCGGTTCGTGTTCGACTCTGTCACCATCACCGCACTCACGAGTGCGCTCGATGGGCTCTCGCTGCGCCAGCGGGCCATCGCCGACAACATCGCCAACATCAACACCCCCGACTACCACGCCAAGCGCGTGCGGTTCGAGGAGGCCCTCGCGGACTCGATCGCCCGCGGCGACGGACGCGTGTCGGCGACGGTCGGCACCTCGCTGGAGCCGACCAGGCTCAACGGGAACAACGTCAACCTCGACACCGAGACCCTCTCCAGCATCGACACCATGCTGCGCTACCAGTTCGCGACGCAGGCCGTGAACGGCTCGTTCTCCTCCATGCGCACCGCGATGAGGACCTCATGACCTTCGACGCGATCGGCATCGCCGGCACCGGACTGACCGTGCACCGCAAGTGGCTCGACGCCATCAGCGACAACATCTCCAACATCAACACGGTGCGCTCGACCGACGGCGCCGCGTTCCGTGCGCGCTACGTGCTCGCGCAGACCAGCGCCCAGTCGCCGGGCGTCTACGTCGCCGGCACCGTGCAGGGCAGCGCCGAGGGCCGCCTCGTGCACCAGCCCGACCACCCCCTCGCCGACGCGAACGGCTACGTGCGCTACCCCGACATCGACCTCGGCGACCAGATGAGCCAGCTCATCCTCGCGCAGCGCGGCTACCAGGCCAGCGCGGCGATCGTCGACCGAGCCCGCACGACCTACGAGTCGGCCCTGCAGATCGGACGCAACGCATGAGCGCGGTCTCCGGAATCGAGGCCGTCGCCTCGTCCCTCGGTCTCACCACCTCCCCCGTCACCGGGGCGAAGACGACCGACGGCTCCGCCTTCGCGAACAGCGTCACGGGCGCGATCGACGAGCTGCGCTCGCTGCAGTCCGACTCCGACGCGCTCAAGGTCGCCGCGGTCACGGGCGACCTCGACGACATCCACGCGGCCATGATCGCGTCGTCGCGCGCGGCCGTGACGCTCGAGCTCGTCGCCGCCGTGCGCAACAAGGGCGTCGACGCGTTCAACGAGATCATGCGGATGCAGGCCTGATGCCCCCGGCCGTCGCCGGTGCGTTCCAGCGCATCCGCCGTGTCATCGCGGGGTTCTCGCTCGCCCAGCGCACCATCGCCATCATCGGTGTCGCCGTGCTCGCCCTCGGCATCATCGCCCTGTCGAGCTGGCTCACCCGCCCCACCTACACCCCGCTGTTCTCCGGGCTGAGCGCGACCGACGCCAACGCCGTGGTCGAGCAGCTCCGCTCCGCGTCGGTGCCGTACGAGCTCGCCGACGGCGGCGCCACCGTCCTCGTGCCGGAGAAGGACGTGTACGACCAGCGCCTCGCCGCCGCATCCGCCGGACTGCCCAGCGCCAACAGCGCCGGCTACTCGCTGCTCGACGACATGGGCGTCACCACCTCCGAGTTCCAGCAGTCGGTGACGTACAAGCGCGCCATCGAGGGCGAGCTCGCCGCCACGATCTCCGCGATCGACGGGGTCTCCGCCGCCTCCGTGCAGCTCGCGATCCCCGAGGAGAGCGTGTTCGTGTCGGAGACCGTCGACGCGACCGCCTCCGTGTTCGTGGAGACCGCGGGCAACAGCACCCTCGACCAGAAGCAGGTCGAGGCGATCGTGCACCTCACCTCCGCGGCGGTCAGCGGCATGAAGCCGGAGAACGTCGCCGTGGTCGACCAGACCGGGCGCACGCTGTCGGCCGTCGGCGTCGGCTCGACGGGCGGCCTCGACCAGCAGGCGGGCGACTACGAGGCACGCGTCACGGCGAGCGTGCAGCAGATGCTCGACACGGTGGTCGGCCCCGGCAACGCGACCGTCACGGTGGTCGCCGAGATCGACCGGTCGGTGAACGAGCGCATCGAGGAGACCTACACCCCGGCCGAGGGCGCCCCGCCGCTGACCGAGGAGACCCGCAGCCAGACGCAGAACGGCGCGAGCTCGGAGGCCGGCGTGCTCGGCCCCGACAACATCGCCGTGCCCAGCGAGAACGGCGGCACGTCGTCGGCGACCGAGCAGAGCCGCACCAACGCGGTCAACAAGGCCACCGAGAGCACCTCGACCCCGGCCGGCACGCTGCTGCGGCAGTCGGTGTCGGTCGCCGTCGACGCCGGGGCGGGCGGCGACCTCAGCTCCGCGCAGCTCAGCGACCTGGTGTCCACGGCCGCCGGCATCGACCGCGCCCGCGGTGACGACCTCACCGTCGAGCTGGTCGCGTTCAGCAAGACCGACGCCGAGTCCGCGCAGGCGGCGCTGCAGGCCGCGAAGGACGCCGAGAACGCGGAACGACAGGCCGCCCTGCTCAACACCGTCATCATTGCCGCGGCCATCGCGATCCCCCTGATCGCCGCGATCGCCGCGTTCATCATCCGCGCCCGCCGTCGGGCCGGACGCGTGGAGGAGTTCGACCAGCTGTTCGGCGACCGGCCGCCCGCCCTGTCGGCGCTGTCCGCCGAAGCGCCCACCGCCGTGCTGGAGGCCCCGACCACCCCGCTGGCGTTCCTGGAGCCGGCGCCCGACCTCGACCCGGAGCCCGAGCCCGACCCGGAGCCCGCCCAGGTCAGCCTCGAGCGCCGCCGCGCCGAGATCGGCGCCCTCACCCGGCAGGACCCGCAGCGCACGGCCGAGCTGCTGCGCACCCTCATCGACGATCGGTCGCACGCGTGACCGGGCTGACCGACCGGCAGACCGCCGCCGTCGTGCTCATGAACCTCGACCGCGCCCAGGCGGTGGAGGTGATGAAGCACCTGTCCGAGGCCGAGGCGGAGGCGGTGGCCGCGGAGATCATCGGGCTGCAGGACCTCGACGCCGCCACGACGGCGCAGGCACTCGGACAGTTCCACCGCATCGCCGCCGGGCACCTGCCGCCCGCACGCGGCGGACGCGACATCGCGGCCGGACTGCTGGAGGCGTCGTTCGGCGCCGAACGGGCGGCGGCCGTGCTGGGCCGCGTCGGCTCGACCTCGATGAGCGCCTCGTTCGAGTTCCTCACCTCGGCCGACCCCGCGCAACTGGCCACCCTGCTGGACGGCGAGCTGCCGCAGACCGTCGCGCTCGTGCTCGCCCACCTCTCCGCGGATCAGGCCGCCGCGGTGCTCGCCGCGTTCCCCGACCCCGCCCGCACCGACGTCGCCCAGGCCATCGCGACCATGGGCACCGCGTCGCAGGAGGCCATCGCGATCGTCGCCGACGCCCTCAAGTCGCGCACCGGCAGCTTCGCGTCGCGCGACGCCCCGGAGGTGCTGGGCGGTGTCGAGCCGCTCGTGGAGATCATCGGCCGCTCCGGGGCGACGATCGAGAAGGCGCTGCTGGCGAGCATCGAAGACCGCGACAGCGCCCTCGCGGAGGACATCCGCTCGCGCATGTTCACGTTCGTCGACATCGTCAAGCTCGACGACCGGGACACGCAGCGCGTGCTGCGCGGCATGGACATCCGCTCGCTCGCGCTGGCCCTCAAGGGAGCCCCGCAGCCCATCGTCGACCTCATCCGCCGCAACGTCTCCGAGCGCAACAGGGAGAACCTCGACGAGGAGGCCCGCACGCTCGGCCCCGTCCGCATGTCGCAGGTCGAGGAGGCACGCGCCGAGATCGTCCGCACGATCCGAGCCCTGGAGGCGGCGGGCGACATCACGGTGCAGCGCGCCGACGAGGACGAATATGTCTACTGACGCCTTCGCCCCCGCGGCCTTCCCGCGGCTCGGCGGCCCCGACCACCGCGCCGAGCAGGAGCGTGCACGCCGTCGCGGCTACGCGGAGGGCCACGCCGAGGGGTACCGCGCGGGTGCCGCCCAGGCGGAGACCGAGGCCAGGGCGGCCGAGGAGCAGCGGGCGCAGCGTGAGGCCGCCAGGGCGCACGAGACCGCCGCCGCGGTGGCCGCCCTCCACGCGGCCACCGCATCGATCGCAGCGCGCGAGCAGGAGCTCGCCGCGGTCGCCCACGAGCAGGTGCTGCGTCATGCGATCGAGCTGGCCGAGCTGATCCTCGCCGCCGAGCTGAGCGAACCGGGGGCCTCCGCCGCCGCCGCACTGCGCCGCGTGCTCGCCGCCCCGGAGGCCGCGGCCGCCCGCACCGTCCGGGTGCACCCCGACGACCTGCGCGTGCTGGAGCGCGACCCCGAGACGGTCGGCCACGGCTTCACCCTCGTGGCCGACGCCACGCTCGACCGCGGAGACGCCGTCGCGGTGCCGGAGCACGGGGTGGTCGACGCCCGGGTCTCCGCCGCGCTCGACCGTGCCCGCCGCGCGCTCGACGGGAGCGCGACATGACGGCCTGGGGCGCGGTGCGCGACGCCGTACGACCCGAGCGCATCGGCGAGGTCACCCGGGTACGCGGGCTCAGCGTGCACGTGCGCGGACTCGACGGCGCGGTGGGTGACGTCGTGACGCTCGACGGCATCGACGCCGAGGTCGTGGCCACGGGTGAGGACGGGCTGCGGTGCATGCCGCTCGCCCCGGTCGCCGGGCTCACGGTCGGCGCGCCCGTCCGCGGCAGCGGCGGTCCGGTGCGGGTGCCCACCGGACGAGCGCTCCTCGGGCGGATCCTCGACGGGCTCGGCCGCCCGATCGACGGCAAGGGCCCGCTCGTCGCCCCCACCGTGAGCCTCGACCACGCCACGCCCTCCCTCCTGGAGCGCGACCGCATCACCGCCCCGCTCCCCCTGGGCGTGCGCGCCCTGGACACGCTCGTGAGCGTCGGCCGCGGTCAGCGCGTCGGCCTGTTCGCGGGCTCCGGGGTGGGCAAGTCGTCGCTGCTGTCGATGATCGCGCGCGGCACGGAGGCCGAGGTCACCGTGATCGCGCTGGTCGGCGAACGCGGACGCGAGGTGCGCGAGTTCATCGAGGACGACCTCGGACCTGCCGGCCTCGCCCGGTCGGTCGTGGTGGTGTCGACCTCGGACCAGCCGGCCATGGCCCGCATCCGGGCGGCGTTCACGGCCACGCGCATCGCCGAGGCGTTCCGCGACGACGGCGCCCACGCGATCCTCATGATGGACTCGCTCACGCGCGTGGCGATGGCCCAGCGCGAGATCGGGCTGTCGGCGGGCGAGCCCCCGGCCACGCGCGGCTACCCGCCGTCGACGTTCTCGATCCTCGCCGGGCTGCTGGAGCGCGCCGGCACCGACCGCACCGGGTCGATCACCGGCATCTACACCGTGCTCGTCGACGGCGACGACCACAACGAGCCGATCGCCGACGCCGTGCGCTCGATCCTCGACGGCCACGTGGTGCTCGACCGTGCCCTGGCGCTGTCCGGCCACCACCCCGCGATCGACGTGCTCGGCTCGGTGTCGCGCGTCGCGGGCAAGATCACCGGGGCCGAGCGCCGGGCGCACGCCGCGACGCTGCGGGCCGTGCTCGCCGCGCGCCGTCGCGCCACCGACCTGATCGACATCGGCGCGTATCACGCGGGAGCGGATCCGCGGATCGACGCCGCCATCGCGCACGAGCGGGAGATCTCCGCCTTCCTCACGCAGTCGCTCGACGAGACCTGCGACATCGAGGAGTCGTGGCGCCGGCTGGACGCCCTGGTCGGCGCCTTCGAGGGGGTCGCATGAGTCGTTCGTTCTCGCTGGCCGGTCTCCTGCGCGTGCGGGAGATCCAGGAGCGTGCCGCGGCGCAGCGGCTGTCGCGGGCCGTGATCGACGCGCAGCACACCGAGGCGCGCGACCGGGCCCTGCGCGCGCACCTGTCCGGCGCCGACACCGAGGCCGTCGACGTGCGCTCGCTCGCCGCGCTCGCCGCCGCCCGGGTGGCTGGCCGCGCGCTGCTCGCCGACCTGCGCACGCTGTCGGA
>NZ_SSDQ01000099.1:0-407 GCF_004794315.1 Microbacterium sp. PF5
CAGCGGCGAGCACGCTCGCGCGTTCCTGGGGCAGTGGCAAGGCAAGCTGGTATGTGATGACTTCGCCGGCTACAAGGCCAGCTTCGACGGTGGCGTCACTGAGATCGGTTGCATGGCCCATTCGCGGCGCAAGTTCTTTGAACTGCACGACAAGCACAAGAGCGAATTGGCGGGCCAGGCACTGCGCTACATGGTGAGCTTGTACGAGATCGAGGCGCAAGTGCGGGATGCTGAGCCAGACCAGCGCCTGGCAGCGCGGCAACAAAGGGCTGGCCCGATTCTAGAGCGGCTGCACGCCTGGCTCGAGGAACAGCGACGCCGCGTCCCAGACGGCTCGGCGATCGCGCGGGCCATTGACTACAGCCTCAAGCGGTGGCCGGCTCTCGTGCGTTACCTCGACGACCCGA
>NZ_SSDQ01000100.1:0-268 GCF_004794315.1 Microbacterium sp. PF5
TTTGAGCAATGGAGGGACGCAGAAGGATAGAAGAAGCGTGCGATTGGTTGTGCACGTCCAAGCAGTTAGGCTGATAAGTAGGCAAATCCGCTTATCGTGAAGGCTGAGCTGTGATGGGGAAGCTCCTTATGGAGCGAAGTCTTTGATTCCCCGCTGCCAAGAAAAGCTTCTAGCGAGATAAAAGGTGCCTGTACCGCAAACCGACACAGGTAGGCGAGGAGAGAATCCTAAGGTGTGCGAGAGAACTCTGGTTAAGGAACTCGGCAAA
>NZ_SSDQ01000101.1:0-1807 GCF_004794315.1 Microbacterium sp. PF5
GCCCCCGCATCCGCGCCCGCCGCATCCGCGCCCGCCGCGCCTGCCCCCGCCGTCGTCGCGCCCGCGACCGACGACCTGGAGGAGACGCGCATCAGCATCCCCGGGCACCGGCTGGTCTTCACGTGGGACGACGGCACCCGCGTCCCGGTCTCGCGGCGCACGGTGTTCGGCCGCAACCCCGCGGTCGAGGAGGGCGCGGTGATCGTGCCCGTGCGCGACGAGACGCTGTCGCTGTCGAAGACGCACTTCGAGGCCGCGTCCGAGGCCTCGGGTGGCTGGGTGCTCGACCGGCACTCCACGAACGGCCTCACGATCGTGCGCGACGGTCAGCGCATCGCGTGCCCGGCCGGCCAGCGCGTGCCGATCCGGCTCGGCGACGTGATCGAGATCGGCGACCGCGTGGTGATGGTCGGAGGTTACGCATGACCGCCCCGCTCGTGGTGTCCACGGGGGCTGCGACCCACTCGGGTCTGCGCCGCCCGCTCAACGAAGACGCCTACATGGCCAGCTCCCCCCTGTTCCTGGTCGCCGACGGCATGGGCGGCCACGAGGCGGGGGAGCGCGCGAGCGCCGCGGTGATCGACGAGTTCGCGCGCTTCATCGGTCGCACCGACCTGGAGCTCGACGACCTGCTCGAGGCGCTGGCGCGGGCGCGCACGGCGGTCGAGGAGCTGTCCACGACCGGCAACGGCCGCGCGGGCACCACTCTCAGCGGCGTGGTCGTCGCCTCGGTCGAGGGCATGGGCTACTGGCTCACGGTCAACATCGGCGACTCGCGCACCTACCGCTTCGCGGACGGCGAGCTGGAGCAGATCAGCGTCGACCACTCGGTGGTGCAGGAGCTCATCGAGTCGGGCGAGCTGACGATCGAGGAGGCCGCGCACGACCGCCGCCGCAACATCATCACGCGCGCGATCGGCGCGAGCAGCACGGGCGACGCGGACTACTGGCTGTTCCCGGCCGAGCTCGGCGACCGCATGCTCATCTGCTCCGACGGGCTCACGACCGAGGTGCCCGACGCCCGCATCACCCAGATCCTCGGCGCGGAGCCTGATCCGCAGCGCGCCGCCGACCTCCTGGTCGACGAGGCCGTGCAGGCCGGTGGCCGGGACAACATCACCGTGGTCGTCGTCGACGCGGTGTCGGTCGCGTCGCGACCGGGCACGCTGCTGCTGTCCGACGACACCGACATCGACGCCGACACGCGCCCGCGCGAGGCCGCAGCAGGAGGGGTTCGCTGATGCAGACGATCTACCGACCGGGACCGTGGTACCTGATCGTGATCCCCGGCGCCCTGGTGGCGCTGCCGCCCGACGTGCCCGGCGCGACCGTGACGACGCTCTGGGAGCGCCTGCCCGCGGAGCGCAGCCTCGCCACGGTCATCGACGTGCTCACGACGCAGGCCGGCGGTTCGTTCTCCGCGATGCCGCCGTTCGTCGCGGCCGTGCTGGAGGGGTCCGACGCCCGCGTGGCCGTGCGCGGAGCCCTCACGGTGCGCGTGACCGGCGCGGACAGCGAGACCGCGTCGTTCTCCGGCGCCGACGTGACCACGTGGAGCGAGCGGTTCGTCCCCGGTGCGTCGGCGGTCGAGATCACGGTGGACGACGACGACGCCGGCACCGCCCTGCCCGTGCACACCGGGATCGTCCTGGCCGCCGCGGTCAGCGCCGAGCTGGAGCCGGCCGACGCCGAGGCCCTCGGGGGCTCCGCGGGTCCGGCACCCGTGCTCGCCGAGGCGCCGCGCCCCGCCGCCTCCGCGCCCGCCGTACCGTCCGGCACCGCCCCGGCCGCCCCGGTCGCGGGCACC
>NZ_SSDQ01000102.1:0-46975 GCF_004794315.1 Microbacterium sp. PF5
CGACCGCGGCGACGTGCCGGCGTGCACCACCGGGATGCGCCCCTGCGGCGGCCGTGCGACGTTGAGCGGTCCCGTCACGCGCACGTGCGCGCCCTCCAGGTTCGCGGCGCGCAGCCGGTCGGCGTCGATCAGCACCCCGCGTTCGGCGTCGGCGATCCAGGCGTCGGCGTCCCACGAGTCCCAGAGCCGGCGCAGCGCCGTGACGAACTCCTCGGCCCGGTCGTAGCGGGTCTCGTTGTCGGCGTGCGCCGCGCGTCCGTGGTTGCCCGCCGCGCGCGGCTCGGCCCCGGTGACCAGGTTCACCCCGGCGCGTCCGCCCGAGAGCACGTCGAGCGACGCCAGCGACCGCGCGGTCGTGTACGGATCCGCGTAGGTCGTGTTGACGGTCGCGATGAGCCCGATGCGCGAGGTGAGGCCGGCGAGGAACAGCACGGCGCTGACCGGGTCGATGCGCGCGAGCAGGTACGGGTCGCGGAACTCCAGGTCGGGGCCCGTCGCGAGCCAGTCGCCGAAGAACAGGTAGTCGAGCCCGGCCTCCTCGCCCGCCGCGGCGATGCGCCGCAGGACCTCGGCGTCGCGTGCGGGGTCGCGGTGTGCTCCGGGGTGACGCCAGCCGGACGGGTAGGCACCGAGCGTGCGCACCATGGCGCCGATCACGAGGGGTTCGGTCATGCCGTCACGCTAGGAGCGCGGGACGGCGGCGACCACGGCGCGGAAGCCGGGGGTCACGCGACGTCACACGGCGACATGTCCACCCCACCCTCTACGCTGAGAGGATGACTGGTCTTCGTTGGGGAATCCTCGCGACCGGCGGCATCGCCGGCGCCTTCGCTTCCGACCTGCGCACGGCGGGCCTCGACCTGGTCGCGGTCGGCTCGCGCTCGCAGGAGTCCGCCGACGCGTTCGCCGCGCGGTTCGACATCCCGCACGCGCACGCCTCGTACGAGGCGCTCGTGGCGGATCCCGACGTCGACATCATCTACGTCTCCACACCCCATCCGATGCACCACGAGAACGCCCGGCTCGCCCTGGAGCACGGCAAGCACGTGCTGGTCGAGAAGGCGTTCACGCTGAACCAGACCGAGGCCGCCGACCTGCAGGCGCTCGCCGCCGAGCGCGGCCTGCTGGTCACCGAGGCCATGTGGACCAGGTATCTGCCGCACATGGTGCGCATCCGCGAGCTGATCGCCGAGGGGGCGCTGGGCGAGATCCGCACCGTGAGCGCCGACCACACGCAGCTCCTGCCGACCGACCCGGCGCACCGCCTGAACGCGCTGGAGCTGGGCGGCGGCGCGCTGCTCGACCTCGGCATCTACCCGATCTCGTTCATCTGGGACATCCTGGGTGCCCCCACCAGCATCCGCGCGGTGGGCCGCCTGGTCGAGACGGGCGCCGACTCCGAGGTCGCCACGGTCATGACGCACGAGGGCGGCGCAGTGTCGACCAGCCTGTCGTCCTCGCGCGGCGCGGGCCCCAACGCGGCGAGCATCGTGGGCACCGCCGCCCGCATCGACATCGATCGCGTCTGGTACGCGCCCACCACGTTCCGTCTGGTGCTGCCCGACGGCACGGTCGCGGAGGAGTACGTGACCGACATCACCGGGCGCGGGATGCAGTTCGAGGCGATCGCGGCGGAGCGTCTCGTGGCCGAGGGGAACCTCGCCGGCGACATCCTCCCGATCGCCGAGAGCGTCGCGATCATGGGGGCGCTCGACGAGATCCGCGCCCAGATCGGCGTCCGCTACCCCGGCGAGGAGGATCACCGTGGCTGAGACCCCCGACGCCCGTGTCGCGGTCTACCTCGACTTCGACAACATCGTCATCTCCTGGTACGACCGCGTCCACGGCCGCAACTCGTACGGCAAGGACCGCCAGCGCATCACCGAGAACCCGAACGACCCCGAGGTCGCCGAGCGGTTGAACAGGGCGATGATCGAGGTCGGCGCCATCATCGACTACGCCGCCTCGTTCGGTACCCTCGTGCTCACCAGGGCCTACGCCGACTGGTCGTCGCCCGTGAACGCCGAGTACCGCTCGCAGCTCGTGGCCCGTGCGGTCGACCTGGTGCAGCTGTTCCCGGCCGCCGCGTACGCCAAGAACGGCGCCGACATCCGGCTCGCGGTCGACGCGGTGGAGGACATGTTCCGCCTGCCCGACCTCACCCACGTGGTGATCGTGGCGGGCGACAGCGACTACGTGCCGCTCGCGCAGCGCTGCAAGCGCCTCGGCCGCTACGTGATCGGGGTCGGCGTGGCCGGCTCCACCGCGAAGTCGCTCGCCGCCGCGTGCGACGAGTTCGAGTCGTACGACTCGCTGCCCGGTGTCGCCCGCCCGGCGAAGAGCGTGAACCGCACGCCCGCGGAGGCCCCCGCGGAACTCGCGGCCCCACCGGCCGACACCGCGACCAAGCCGAAGGCGGCGCCCAAGACGCGCGCGAAGGCCAAGGCCGCGAAGACCGAGGAGCCCAAGGTCGAGGAGAAGATCGACGACCAGGGCGAGGCCACGCGTCTGCTGGAGCGGGCGCTGCGCCTCGGGCACGACAAGGCCGATGCCGACGAGTGGCTGCACAGCTCAGCGGTCAAGACGCACATGCGCCGCATGGACCCGTCCTTCAGCGAGAAGGCGCTCGGTTACCGGTCGTTCTCCGACTTCCTGAAGTCGCGCGACGACATCGCCGAGCTCGAGGAGACGGGGCACGAGCGCCTCGTCCGCCTGCGCGAGCCCTGATCCCCCCGCCTGCGCGAGCCCTGATCCACCCGCCTGCGCGGGGCCTGATCCATCCAGGCCGAGGTCCGGCCCTCACTGGTTGCTGAAGGCGGCGTCGAACGCGGCCTCGGGCGGCGGCCACAGCAGCGACCGCACGAAGCCGAGCGCTTCGGGGGCACCGTGGAGCCGGTCCATGCCGGCGTCCTCCCACTCGATCGAGATCGGGCCGTCGTAGCCGATCGCGTCGAGCGCCCGGAAGGCGTCCTCCCACGGCACGTCACCGTGACCGGTCGACACGAAGTCCCAGCCGCGCCGCGGGTCGCCCCACGGCAGGTGCGACCCGAGCACGCCCGCCCGGCCGTTGTGCGGACGCATCCGGGTGTCCTTGCAGTCCACGTGGTAGATGCGGTCGGCGAAGTCGACGATGAACCCGACCGGGTCGATGTTCTGCCACATCATGTGCGAGGGGTCCCAGTTGAACCCGAACGCCTCACGGTGGTCGATCGCGTCGAGCGCACGCACGCTCGACCAGTAGTCGTAGGCGATCTCGCCCGGGTGCACCTCGTGCGCGAACCGCACGCCCTCGCCGTCGAACACGTCGAGGATCGGGTTCCAGCGGTCGGCGAAGTCCTGGAACCCCTGCTCGATCACGGCGGCGGGCACGGGCGGGAACATCGCCACGTAGGGCCAGATCGACGAGCCGGTGAAGCCCACGACCGTGTCGACCCCGAGCTTGCGGGCGACCCGGGCGGCGCGCGTCATGTCCTCGGCCGCTCGCTGCCGCACCCCTTCGGCCTCGCCGTCGCCCCACACGTACGGGCGCAGGATGCCCTGATGGCGGAAGTCGATCGGGGCGTCGCACACGGCCTGGCCCGCCAGGTGGTTCGAGATCGCGAAGAGCCGCAGGCCGTGTCGGTCGAGGATCTCGCGGCGCGAGGCGAGGTAGGCGTCGTCCTCGTCGGCGCGGCGCAGGTCGAGGTGGTCCCCCGAGGCCGCGACCTCCAGCCCGTCGTAGCCCCACTCGGCGGCGAGCCGGGCCACCTCCTCGAACGGCAGGTCGGCCCACTGGCCGGTGAACAGGGTGACCGGACGAGTGCTCATGGATCCTCCTTGGTCGCGGGTACGGGGTACGGGGGTCGGGCGGGCGGGGTCGCGGGGTCAGGCACCCAGGGCGCGCAGATGGGCGATGCTGCGCGCGGCGAGCTCGTCCTGGCTCGCGGCGAGCGGGCGCCACACCGACGCCGCGACCGCGATCGTCGCGTTCTCGCCGGTGAAGCTCTCCAGCCCGAGCACCCCGCGGTAGCCCGCGTCGTCGAGCGCCGCGAGGATGCCCGGCCAGTCGGTGTGGTCGTCGCCCACCGCCCCGCGGTCGCTGCCGCACACCTGCACGTGGGCGATCGCGGATCCCGCGGCCCTGATCGCGTCGGCCGGCCGCTTCTCCTCGATGTTGAGGTGGTACGTGTCGAGGGCGAGCCCCACGCCCGCGCCCAGCAGCGGCTCGAGCGCGTCGAGGCTCTGCGCGACCGTGTTGAGCACGCTCGTCTCATACCGGTTGAGGGGCTCGACGGCGAGGATGAGCCCGGCGGCCGCCGCCTCGTCCGCCAGGGGCGCCAGGTTCTCCCGCAGCTCGGCCACGACCGCGGTGCGCTCCCCCGCGTCCATCCGCCAGGTCGCCCCGGTGGGCGCATAGAACGGACCGGCCACGACCGGGGAACGGAGGATCGCGGCCGCGTCGAGGCAGGCGCGCAGGTAGTCCTGCGTCGCCGGCACGTCGCCCGCGCGTGCCACGAGCGACCGCCCCTGCCCCATCGCGCCGACCAGGACCGCGCCCATCCCGAGGCCGTCCAGCACGGCACGCGCCCGCACGGGATCCCAGTCGCCGGGGTTCTCCAGCGGCAGTTCCAGGGCGTCGTAGCCCATCCGTGCGGCGGTGTGCGCGAGCGGCTCCAGCGTCTCGTCGGTGAGCGGAGACGTCCACACCCAGGTGTTGACGGCGATCGTGCGGGGCATCGTTGTCCTTCGATCAGGGAGTCGCTCCCACCCTCCCACCCCGGTGACACGGAGCGGAAGGGCGGGAGCGCAGGCGGTTACGGGATCTGCCGCTCCTGCCACACCGTCGGGTAGCCGGGGAGGTTCTCCCCGCCGAACTTGGCGTAGTGGCCGTCGGGCATGCCCTCGTTCGCCGCCAGGTAGTCGTCCAGCTCCGCCTCGGTGATGGGCTTCTGCGGCAGCACCCACTCCTTCGGCACCTCCTGGCCGGCGAAGATCATCTGCGCCGCGAGCAGCGGGGTGCGCCACTGGAAGTTCGAGTACACCGGGGCGAGGCCGGTGAGGCCCGTGTCCTTCCACTTGCGCAGGAAGCTCATCTCGTCCTCACCGGTCATGACCGGGTAGTCCGCGCCGGCGTCCTCGAACGCCTCGATGGCCGCGACGGCGCCGTCACCGGCGTCCATCCAGATGCCGTCGACGTCGCCCTTGGCGAGCTCGTCGCTGATGATGCTCTTGATCTCCGCCGGGTCGGCGCCCGTGAAGTAGTCCACGGCCTCGATGCCCGCCTCGTCGAACAGCTTCTCGGCACCGGCCCAGCGGTGCTCCAGCACGTCGACGCCGGGGAGGATGCGCAGGGCCACGACCTTGTCGCCCTCCTCCAGGTTGTCGATCAGGAACTCGGCCGTGTCGATGCCCCAGGCGAAGCCGCCGATGGGGTGGATGAAGGTGACGGGGCAGTCGGTGTTCACACCGCGGTCGAACACCACCACGGGCTTCCCGGTCTCGCACGCCCGGTCGACGGCGGGCGTCATGGCCGCCGTGCTGTTCGGCGAGATGAGGAACACATCGCAGTTCCCCTCCGAGATGAAGTAGTCGATGTCGGCGATCTGCGTGTCATCGGAGTCCTGCGCGTCGCGCGTCTCCATCTCGCTGATCGCCCCGGCCTCCTGCAGCGCCTTGAGCTGCTCGTTCATGGTGATCCAGCCCGTCTGCCGCCACGGGTTGGAGATCGAGGCGTTCGCGAAGCAGGCCTTCTTGGCCCCGGCGCTGGCGAACTCGGACGTGTCGACCATCTCGGCGTTGATGTGCTGCAGGTAGGGCTCGTCGGCGGGACCCTGGGGCTCCACGCCGCGCTCCTCGTCCTGCTTGTCGAACAGCTCCTGGTCGAACCACTCGGTCGTCTCCGCCGCCTGCTCGGGGTTCTCCGACTCCGCCGGCGCCACGGACGGGTCGGTCGTGCACCCGGCGAGCGCGATGAGGCCGAAGAGGGCCACCCCGGCGGTGGCGATCTTCATCGATCGTCGCATTGCTAATCTCCTCTGGTTTCTGTGTGGATGGTGCGTGAGGTCGTGACGGCCCCGTGGGTCACGGGCGCCGCTGGTTCGGGTTCCGCGGGCTCCGGCGCCGCGGATTGGGGGCCGCGTGCGCGGCGGGCACGGAAGGCGACCGCGGAGTAGGCCACCGCCGCGATGATGATGACGCCCTGCACGGCGTCGCGCAGCGTGGACGGCACGCCCGCGATGTTGAGGAGCATGAACAGCGCCTCGAGCGTGAACGCCCCGGCGACCGCGCCCACGATCCAGCCCCGGCCACCGCCGAGCACGACGCCGCCGAGCACGACCGCCGTGATGGCGGTGAACTCGTAGCCGCGGCCGACCGACGGGTGCACGCCCGCATAGCCGACCAGCAGCACGGCCGACAGCGTGGCCGAGAGCGAGGAGATCACGAACGCGCGCGTGGTGACCCAGGCGCGGCGGGCACCGGCGTAGTCCACGGCCCTGGCGTTGTCGCCGATGGCGATGAGGGTCTTGCCGAGCGGCCGCTTCGTGAGGACGATGCCCAGCGCGAGCCACACGATCAGCAGCAGCACCGCCCACGGGATGAAGTCCAGCAGCGGCACGTCGCGCAGGCCGCCACGCCCGATCTCGCGGAAGCTGTCGGCGGGGTTTCCGGTGGCCGCTCCCCCTGTCCACCACATCACCCCGCCGAGCAGCGCGAGCATCATGCCGAGCGTCACGATGAACGACGGCACCTTCAGCAGCGTCGTGATCAGGCCGTTCACGAGCCCGACGGCCACCGCGAAGACCACCATGAGCAGCAGCACCGGGATGGTGCGGGCGTCGTCCTGGCCCACCAGGTTGCCGGCGATGATGACCTGCGCCGTGATGAGCGAGCCCTGCGACAGGTCGAACTCGCCGGCGATGATCACGAAGTACTGCCCGATCGCGACGATGGCGATGGGTGCGACCCGCTGCAGGAACCGCATGAACTGCCCCGGCTCGGCGAAGCTCGGGTTGAGGATCGTGACCGCGACGAGCAGCACCACCAGCAGCAGGAACACCGCGCCGCGCGGGCTGACGAGGGTGCGCAGGGCCTTCATGAGCGCGTTCCTTCCGTCGTGGAGCCGGGACTGGGCGCGAGCTCCCGCGCCGCCGCCGCCATCTCGGCCTCCGCGGCTCTGGCCGCCGCATCGCCCCCGGTGCGCGTGCCCCCGGCGCCGAAGCGCGGGCGACGCCGCACGATCGCGCGACGGCTGTACACCGCGACCGCCGCGACGATGACCACGCCGCGCACCACGTCCTTCAGGAACGGGTTCACCTGCAGCACGCTCATCACGTTGTCGACCACCGCGAGGATCGCGACGCCGCCGATCGTGCCCCAGATGGAGCCGCGGCCGCCGAGGAGCAGCGTGCCGCCCAGCACGACCGCGGCGATCGAGAGCAGCGCATAGCCGCCCTGCTGCCCCACCGTCGGGCTGCCGACGCCGAGGCGGCTCGCGAGCAGCAGTCCGGCGAGCCCCGCGAACACGGAGCACAGCACGTGCGCCCAGATCAGCGGCATCCGCGTGCGCACGCCGCTGAGCCGTGCGATCTCCGGGTCGCCGCCGACGGCGTACAGGTGCGCGCCGGTGCGGGTGCGGTTCAGCAGCACCCAGACCACCACGGCGAGCACGATCATGATGATCGTCGACACCGGGACGGGCCCGACGCCGGTGGCGCCGATCAGCTGGAACGCCCAGGGGACGTTGCCCGCCGAGCCCTCGAAGTTCGTGTTGAGGATGCCCTGGAGGATCAGCCCCACGCCGAGCGTGGCGATGAAGCCGTTCACCTTGAGCACCGTCACGATCACGCCGTTGAGCAGCCCGATGCCCGCGCACACCAGCAGCGTGACGGCCACGGCGACCGGGATGTTGCCGGGGTTGCCGTTCATCAGGGTGGCCGCGAGCAGGCTCGACAGGCTGATGACGTAGGTGACGGAGAGGTCGAGCGACGCCCCGAGCACCACGAGCGTCTGCCCGATCGCGACCAGTCCGAGCACGCTCATGCCGGTCAGCACGTCGCGGATGTTGCCGGGGCTGAGGAAGTTGCGGCCGACGGTCGCGACGAGGATCGCCCCGACCACGAGGGTCAGCACGAGGATGCCGAGCACGATCACGGTGGAGTCGATGCGCAGCCGGGGGCGGGTGGCGGTGGTCATCGCTGGCCTCCCTCGGTCGAGGGGCGCGCATCCGCACCGGTCGCCGCGGCGAGGATCTCGTGCTCCGCGGAGCCCGCGGGCAGCTCGGCGACCAGCTCCCCGTCGTGCATCACCAGGATGCGGTCGCTCATGCCGATCACCTCCGGCAGCTCGCTCGAGACCATCAGCACGGCCGTGCCCTGCGCCGCGAGCTGGCGCATCAGCTCGTACACCGCGTACTTCGCGCCCACGTCGATGCCGCGTGTCGGCTCGTCGAACAGCACGATCTGCGGTCCGGTGAGCAGCCACTTCGCGAGCACGACCTTCTGCTGGTTGCCGCCGGAGAGGTACCGCACCTCCTGGTCGAGCCCGCGCGACGACACCTCCAGCGCGCTGAGCACGCCGGGCACCTCGCGGCGCGACGCGGCCGTGCGCCCGGCGAACACGCTGCGCACGACCAGCAGGGCGTTGTCGAGCACCGACTGGCCGAGCGCGAGGCCCTGCGCCTTGCGGTCCTCCGACACGAGCGCGAGCCCCGCACGGACGGCCGCCCGGGGGCCGGTGATGCGCACGGGGGCGCCGTCGATGCGCATCGTGCCGCGCGTGAACGCCTGGATGCCGAACACGCCCTCCACGAGCTCCGTGCGTCCGGAGCCCTGGAGCCCGGCGACGCCGACGATCTCGCCGGCGCGCAGCGTGAGCGACACCCCGTCCACGTAGGCGTTGCCGCAGCCGTCGAGCTCGAGCCGCGGCTCCCCCACCTCGGTGCCCTCGAGCGCGTCGGGGAAGTACGACTGGATGGAGCGGCCGACCATGCGCCGCACGAGCTCGTCGGTCGTGAGCGCCGCGGTGTCGTCGGTGGACACGAGGGCGCCGTCCTTGAGGATGGTGATGCGGTCGCAGAGGTCGAAGATCTCCTTGAGCCGGTGCGACACGTAGAGCACCGCGACCCCGCGCGAGGTGAGCCGGCGGATGATGGCGTACAGCAGCTCGACCTCGCGGTCGCTGAGCGCCGCCGTCGGCTCGTCCATCGAGATGACCCGGGCGTCGAACGACAGGGCCTTCACAATCTCGACGATCTGCTGCTCGGCCACGGTGAGCGAGCCGACGCGGGCCTGCGGGTCGATGAACGACACTCCGAGGTCGTCGAGCAGTGCGCTCGTCTTCGCGTTCATGCCGCGCACGTCCACGAAGCCCGCCCGGCGCGGCTCGCGTCCGAGGTACACGTTCTGCGCGACCGTGCGCTCGGGCAGGAGCGTGAATTCCTGGAACACGGTCACGATGCCCGCGTCCATGGCCTGCCGCGGGTGCGCATGGTGCACCTCTTCGCCGAGGTACGTCAGGGTGCCCTCGTCGGCGGGCTGCACTCCGGCGATGATCTTCATGAGCGTGGACTTTCCCGCACCGTTCTCGCCCACGAGGCCGTGCACCTCACCCGGTCGCACGTCCAGGTCGACGCCGTGCAGCACCTCCACGCCGAAGAACGACTTGCGGATGCCGCGGGCCGCGAGCACGGGCTGCGTCGTCGTGGCGGTCATGCCGTCACCTCCACCCATCGGCCGTCGTGCGCCGCCGAGTCGAGCACGGCTTCGGTGAGCACGGCGGAGCGGTGTCCGTCGGCGAAGGTCGGGAGTCCGTCCGGTCGGGCCCCGCCGATCGCGGCGTACACGTCCGCGACGAAGCCGTTGAACGCGTCCTGGTAGCCCATCGCATGCCCCGCTGGCACCCGCTGCAGCCGGGCCGCATCGGCGCCGGCGGTCGCGGGGTCGCGCAGCAGCAGCCGGGACTCCTCGCGCATCCCGATCCAGAGCTCCTCCGGGCGCTCCTGCTCGAACCGCAGGCTCTGCCGCGAGCCGTGCAGCTCCAAAGTGAGGGCGTTCTTCCGCCCCGGTGCCATCTGCGAGATGAGCAGCGTGCCGAGCGCGCCGGAGCCGGTCTCGACGAGCACGGCGACGAGGTCCTCGGTGTCGACGGCGTGCCCGCCGCGCTCCGCGTAGACGCGGCGGCTGCGGGCGCTGAGGGCACGGATGCGCTCTCCCGTGACGAACTCGATCAGGTCGCACAGGTGCGAGCCGATGTCGGCGAAGGCGCGCGAGGCGCCGCCTGCCTCAGACCTCACGCGCCAGTCGTCGTCACCGGGCAGCAGCATCCAGTCCTGGAGGTAGGAGCAGTCGAGGGTGAGCAGGTCTCCCGCCTCTCCCCTGGCGATGCGGGCCCTGGCCTCGCGCACCATGGGGTGGTAGCGGTAGATGAAGGGGACGGCGCCGATGAGGCCGGCCGCGGCGGCCGCCTCCGCGAGCTCGCGGGCGTCGTCCGCGGTGGTCGCGAGCGGCTTCTCGCAGATCACGTGCTTGCCGGCGTGCAGCGCGCGGCGCGCGAGGTCGGCGTGCGTGGCGTTGGGGGTGCAGATGTGCACCACGTCGATGTCGTCGGCGTCGAGGAGGGCGTCGGCGTCGACCTCCGCCCGCTCGGCCCCCAGGGCCTGCGCCGCATCGCGTCCGCCCGCGGCCGACCGGGTGGCGATCGCCCGCAGCTCTCCCCCTGCGTCGCGCGCTGCCGCGCGGTGGACGCGGGCCATGAATCCCCCGCCGAGGATGCCGGCTCGGATCGTCCCGAGACCGGTGTCTGTGACATCCGTTGTCATGTCGGGGAGTCTGACACACCCCGAACCACTTTTGCTAGCTTTTCGTCAAAAGTTGTTCGAACCGAATTCGAAGTTCTGCGTCTGCACTCCGAAGTGCTGTGGTTTACTGACCGAATGGTTGACGTGCTGAGGCCGGTCACGGTGCCCTCCCCGGGGACGGGCGAGATCTTCCAGATCCTCCGCGACGGCCAGGCGCGCACCAAGGCCGAGCTCGCGGCGCTCACCGGACTCGCCCGCTCGACCGTCGCCCTCCGTGTCGACGCGCTCCTCGCCGCCGGGCTCCTGCGGCCGGCGGGCGAAGCCGCCTCCACGGGCGGACGCCCGCCCGCGCGGGTGGCCTTCAATCCCCGCGCCGGACTCTCGCTCGCGGTCGACCTCGGGGCCACGCACGCCACGGTCGCGGTCGCCGATCTGTCCGGTGTCATCCTCGACGCCCGCACGCGCACGATCGACATCGGCGACGGCCCCGAGAAGCTCCTCGACACCATCCTCGCCGACGGCGCCGCGCTGCTCGCGGCGACCGCGGACGGACTACCGCTGGTCGGTGTCGGCATCGGGGTGCCCGGCCCCGTCGAGCACTCGACCGGACGGCCCACGAACCCGCCGATCATGCCGGGGTGGGACCGCTTCGACGTTCCCGCCTATGTGCAGCGGACATTCGACGTGCCCGTGCTGGTCGACAACGACGTGAACATCCTCGCGCTCGGCGAGCAGGCCACCAGCTGGCCCCGCGTCGACGACCTGATCTTCGTCAAGGTGTCCACGGGCATCGGCGCCGGCATCATCGCGGGCGGACAGCTGCAGCGCGGAGCCCAGGGGTCGGCGGGCGACATGGGCCACGTGCAGGTGCCGCGGGGGGCGGGATCCGAGCGCGATCCGGACGACGAGCGCGACCTCGAGGCCCTGGCCAGCGGCTCGGCCCTCGCGATCGCGCTGCGCGCGGCGGGGCACGAGGTGCACAGCGCCTCCGACGTGGTCGACCTGGTGCGCGGAGGCAACGCGGCGGCGATCGAGGCGACCCGGCAGGCGGGCCGCGACGTGGGCGAGGTGCTCGCCACCGTCGTGAACCTCCTCAACCCGTCGATCATCGTGCTGGGCGGCAGCATCGCGCGGGCCGGCGAGCATCTGCTGGCCGGTGTCCGTGAGGTCGTGTACCGCCGCTCGATCCCCCTCGCCACCCAGCACCTGGCCATCGTGCAGTCCCAGGCCGGAGACCGGGCCGCGGTGCTGGGGGCGGCGATCATGGTCGCCCGCGAGGTGCTCTCCCCCGCGAGCGTCGACCGCTATGTCGCGGCGAAGGGGTCGAAGTCGGCCGACAGCGCGCCGACCTGAGCGAGCGTGCTGGCCACCTCGACGAAGCGGCGCTGTTCTGCGGCCTCCTCGATCGACAGCAGCGTGTCGAGCACGTGGTACGCGAACTCGCCCGTGGCGACGTGCGGGCGGTCGTCCGCGATCGAGCGGACCATGTCCAACAGGCCGATGCCGCGACCGGCGAGCACGCCCTCCTGGGCGACGTCGACGATCTCCTGCTCCACGGGCTCCGGCGGCACGAAGTGGCGCGCGAGCGGGCGGGTGATCGTGATCGGCCCCCCGAAGGTGTTGGGGTCGGGGATCGTGATCGTGCCCTCGGTCCCGGTGATCTCCACGATGCCCTGCCGCACGAGGGGCGAGTCGGTGCTGTAGAGGCTCTGGGCCTGGCCGCCACCCTCGAAGTCGAGCAGCACGCTCAGCGTCGACGGGATCTCGACGGGGAACTCCTGCCCGGCGAGCTCGCCGACCTGCACCCGCCTGGTCGGCGCACCCTGCAGCCCGAGCGCGGCGACCGCCGCCACCGGGCCGAACACGTGCACGAGCGTCGAGACGTAGTACGGGCCCATGTCGAGCAGCGGACCGGCGCCCTTGGCGTAGAGGAACGCCGGGTTCGGGTGGAAGATCTCCGGGCCCTGCCACTGGAACGTCGTCTGCCCGAACAGCGGCCGCCCGATGTCGCCGCGGGCGATCGCGCGCTTCGCGGTCTGCACCCCGGGGCCGAGCACCGTGTCGGGCGCGGCGCCGATGCGCCGTCCGGCCGCCTCGGCGGTGCGCAGCAGCCGGCTGGCCTCCTCCCGGCTCACGCCGAGCGGCTTCTCCGTCCACACGTGCTTCCCGGCGCGGATGATCGCCTCGGACACCGCGACGTGCGCGGCCGGGATCGTGAGGTTGACGACCACGGCGATGTCGGGGTCGTCGAGCACCACGTCCACGCCGCCCGCCCGCGGCACGCCGTACGCCTCGGCCTGAGCGCGGGCGCGCTCCGGGAGGAGGTCGCCGATCGCGAGCACCCGCACGTCGGGGAACCGGGTCAGGTTCTGCAGGTACTGGTCGCTGATGTTGCCCGCGCCGATGATGCCGACGCCGACCGCGTCGCCTGCGCGCCCCATCAGCCCGCGACCTCCGCGTCGAGGAACCGCCGACTGCGCTCGATCGCGTCGAACAGGTCGCCCTCGTAGTGGTCGAACTCCACGATGGCGAGCTCGAGCGCGGGGGCCGCCGCGATGGCCGCCACGAGCGGGACGGCGCCGTCGCCCGCGGGCACCTGGTCCGCCGGCGGGTAGGCGTCGAGCAGGGCGGGGTCGAGCGTGCCGTCCTTGGCGTGCACCGCGATCACGCGGTCGCCCAGGCGCTCCAGCAGGGCCACGGGGTCGACCCCACCGCGCGCCACCCAGTAGAGGTCCACCTCCAGCACCACGCGGTCGTCGAGCAGGCCCGCCAGCACCTCCAGCCCCGTCACGCCGTCGAACGCGGCCTCCAGCTCGTGGGCGTGGTTGTGGTAGCCGACGCGCACGCCCATCGCGGCGCCGACCTCGGCCGCGGCGTTGAGCAGTCGGGCGGTCTCGGCGATCTGCTCCACCGACTCCCAGCGGGCAGGTTCGGTGTACGGGTCGATCACGGTGTGCATGCCGAGCGTCTTCGCCGCCGCGAACACCTCGGCGGGCGCGGGCACGGGCAGGGTGGTGCCGCTGCCGTCCGGGTTGACGAACGACTCCGACGCCAGGAACGCGTGTCCGGAGGGCGCGGTGAGACCGGCGGCGGCGAGCGCGGCGGCCATCGCCTCGGCCCTTCGCACGAAGTCGTACGGCTCGACGGCCGTGAACCCGCGCGCGGCGACGGCGGCGAGAGTGCCGTCGAGGTCGGCCTCCAGCTGCTCGCGGATGGTGAACAGCTGCAGGGACGTCTGGATCGTCATCGGTCGTGCTCCTCGGGTCGTCGGCGACTCGCGGGTGGTGCCCCGCGCTGGCACGCTATCACCGAATACCTCCACATGGAAGTTTTGGTCGCACTAGACTCGGGCCATGCCCCCCTCCTCCGCCGACGGTCCGGAGCGCCCACGCGCCCGTGGCGCCTACGCCAAGGGGATCGCGCGTCGGCAGGAGATCCTCGACCGCGCGATCGAGGTGTTCGCGACCCGCGGCGCCGACCGCACGAGCCTGCGCGCGATCGCCAGCGAGGTCGGCGTCACGCACGCCGCGCTCACGCACTACTTCGGCTCCCTGGAGGAGCTCCTGGTCGCGGTCTACCGCGAGAGCAACGCCCCTGGTCGGCACCCCGAGGCGCGAGACGACGCGACGCCCGTGGAGAGCATGATCCTGTCGGCCAGGGTCAACCGCGAGGTGCCAGGCCTCGTGCAGCTGTACTCGGCCCTGGTGGCCTCCGCGCTCGAGGAGGGCCATCCGGCGGCGAGGGAGTTCGCCACCGACCGGTTCGCGCGACTGCGAGCGAGCATCGCCGCGACCGTGCGGCAGCAGCAGCGCGAGGGGCGCATCCGCGACGACGCCGACCCCGAGGCGGTCGCTGCCCTGGTCATCGCCGCCTCGGACGGCCTGCAGACGCAGTGGCTGCTCGACCCCGACGCCCCGCAGCACGAGGCGCTGACACTGCTGAACCGCCTGCTCCGCCCCACCCCGGGCGCCGAGCCCCGACCACCGGAGGATGACCGCGCATGAGCACAGGACGGGTCGTGGTGGGCGGGTCCACCGGATTCATGGGGCAGTACCTCACGGAGCGCCTGCGCGGACAGGGGCGGGAGGTCGTGACGGTCTCTCGCGCGGGCGCCGACCTCGCCTGGACCGATCAGGCCGGGATCGACGCGGCGGTCGAGGGTTCCGCGCTCGTCCTCGGCCTCGCGGGCAAGAGCGTCAACTGCCGGTACACGCCGGCGAACCGCGCCGAGATCTTCCGCTCCCGGCTCGACACCACCGCCGCCCTGCGCACCGCGATCGCGCGCGCCTCGGCCCCGCCCGCCCTGTGGATCAACTCGTCCACCGCGACGATCTACCGCCACGCCGAGGACCGGCCGATGACCGAGGCGGACGGCGAGCTCGGCAGCGGCTTCTCGGTCGAGGTCGCGAAGGCCTGGGAGTGGGAGCTGTTCACGGGCGCGCTGCCCGGCACGCGCCGTGTCGCCCTGCGCAGCGCGATCGTGCTGGGCGACGGCGGAGTGCTCGGCCCGCTGCGCACCCTCGCCCGCCTGGGCCTCGGTGGTCCGCAGTACGACGGGCGCTGGCCGGTGAGCCGTGCGCGCCGGGAGGCCGGCACCGCGCATCGCTTCGGCGCGCGCCGCGGTCGCCAGCGGTTCAGCTGGATCCACCTCGAGGATGTGGCGCGGATCGTGGAGTTCCTGGAGCAGACGCCGGCGCTGGAGGGTCCGGTCAACGCCGCGTCGCCGAACCCCGTGGACAACGTCGCCTTCATGGCGGCCGTGCGTCGCGCGCTGGGGGTGCGTTTCGGCCCGCCGACGCCGCGGTGGATGCTGGAGCTGGGCGCGATCGGCATCCGCACCGAGACCGAGCTCGTCTTGAAGAGCCGGTGGGTGTTGCCCGAGAAGCTCCGTGCCGCGGGCTTCACATTCCGCCATCCCGACCTCGACGAGGCGCTGCGTTCCTCCTTCGCCGCCTCGACCTGATCGCAGCCCGGCACGCGATCAGGTCCGCCTCCGGCGAGGGTCACGCCGACTGCTGCAGCGCCGGGAACCTCCAGCTCCCGTCGAGGAGCTTGGGCCGCGGACGGTACAGACGCACGAGGTAGTTCCATCCCTCCGGGATCGGGATCACGTTCGGCACGCCGTCGGGGTGATCGCCGAACCGCACCGTGATGGCGCCGTCGTCGTCCGGGACTCCGGTGATGTTGTTGATCGTGTAGGCACCGCGGTCGTTCGGCTCGAAGAAGCCGTCGGCGTTGTACACCGAGATGGACCAGAACCCGTCCACGGGAACGTCGATCACCCGGAGTTCGTACCGCCCCCGCGGCAGCCGCGGGTCGACTCCGATGTACTGAGCCTCCCAGGAGGGCAGCCCTCCCCATCCCGCCGCGGTTCCGATCAGGTGCCGGACCGGATCGACTTCGGCCTCGGACCCGAACATGCGGTCGAATCCGCGCAGGTTCCGTGCAAGAGTCAGCAGCGCCCCGCGTGTCTCGTCCAGGTCCGCGGGGTCGTCGTCGGGGACGGGGAACGGTTCAGCGGACGCACTGTCGATCCCGAGCTGATCCTGGAGCGCCGTCACGACGGCCACGTCTGCCTGGTCTTGCGGGTCGACGAGGATGCGCACCGCGACCACGACGTAGGGTGTGCCGAACCGCTCGGTGGTCAGCCGGTACTCTCCGGGGTCGTGGAAGACGGCGTCCACGTAGTGGCGTTCGTTGACGACCATCGCCGAGAGGTAGCGATCGCCGTGGTCCGGGATCGTGAGCGTCGCCCCCGCGCGGATGTCGACGACGGCGAAGCTGTAGAGCGTGTCGCGGTTGAGCCGGATGACCGTCTGATGCTCGATCGCGGCCGGCTCCCTGTTGTGTCGGAACCGGTTCACGCCCCCGGCGTCGCGCTGCAGGTCGGACATCATGCGGTGGGTCTCGGCGACGGCGAAGTTCTCCACGTTCACGGGTGCGCTCATACCGGGATCATGGCACCGACGCGCACCCCGAGCCAGCATCGTCTCGCACGGCCGGTCTCCGAACCGTCTACGCTCCCGCCGCGGGCGCGTCGCCGTCGTCGCGTCGCCGCTTCTCGAGTTCATCGCGCAACCGCCACTCCTCGATCTCGCGGTCGAGGTCGGCGATCTGCTGCTCCGTCGTGCGGGTGTCGCGGGGCCGGGAAGGAGGCGCCGTCACGGTGGGTGCGGCGGGTCGTTCGGCCCTCCGCATCCGGGGGATCGCGACGCCGCCCTCGCCGTACTCGCGTCCGAGCGCGAACCACAGCAGGCTTCCGACGAGCGGCAGCAGGATCACGATGATCAGCCACACCATCTTGGGCAGGTGCTTCACCTGCCCGTCGTCGCGGGTGATGATGTCGATCAGCGCACCGACCATCAGCGCGATGATCAGCAGCGAGAACAGGAACGGCATGAGTTCAGGGTAGACGACGGGTCGTGCGCCGCGCCGCCCTAGGGCAGGAGATGCCCGGCGGCGCGGAACAGCTCGTACCACTCGGGCCGCGTGAGGACGACGTCGGCGCCGGCCGCCGCGTCCCGCACGCGCTCGGGGGTCGTGGTCCCCAGCACGACCTGCATCCCGGCGGGGTGCCGCGTGATCCACGCGGTGGCGATCGCGATCGGCTCGACGCCGTACTGGGCCGCGAGCCGGTCGATCACGGCGTTCAGCTCGGCATACTCCGGACTCCCCAGGAAGACACCGGCGTCGGTGCCGCTCTGGAACGGCGACCACGCCTGCACCGTGATGCCGTTCAGCCGGCAGTAGTCGACGATGCCGCCGCCGTCGCGCACGATGCTCTGGTCGTGTCCGCCGATGTTCGCTGCGACCGGCTGCGCGATGATCGGCGCGTGGGTGAGCGACAGCTGCAGCTGGTTGGCGATCAGGGGCTGGCGGACGGCCGTGCGGAGCAGGTCGATCTGCGACGGGGTGTGATTCGAGACGCCGAACGCCCTGACCTTGCCGGAGGACTCGAGGTGGTCGAACGCGCGCGCGACCTCGTCGGGCTCGACGAGCGCGTCCGGTCGGTGCAGCAGCAGGACGTCGATGCGATCGGTGCGCAGCGCCGCGAGCGATCCCTCGACCTGGGTGACGATGTGGTCGTAGGAGAAGTCGAACATCCCCTGCGTCGGCACGATGCCGCACTTGGTCTGCAGCACGATCTCGTCGCGCTCGCCCGGGCTGAGGGCGAGCGCCTCCGCGAAGCGGGCCTCACAGCGGTGCATCGCACCGCCGTAGATGTCGGCGTGGTCGAAGAAGTCGATGCCGGCCTCGCGGGCTGTCGCATACAGCTCGCGGATGTGGGCGTCGTCCTTGTCGGCGATACGCATCATCCCGGCGATGACGGCGGGGGCGGTGGCGGTTCCGAAGGGCACGGTCTTCATGGTCGCCACGCTATCGCGCACTCACGGGTCCACGGCAGTCGAGAACGGCAGGAGGTCCGTCACCGGGATGTCGAGCGCCGCCGCGATGCGCGCGAGGTCGACCATGGTGAAGTCCACGCGCGCGTCGAAGAGGTCGTGCAGTCGACGAGCGGAGATGCCTGATCGATCCGCCAGCCGGTCGAGCGACACTCCGGCGTGCAGTCGCGCCGCCTCCACCGTCGATGCCATCGTGTGACTCAGTTCTGTCCCCATATGCCGACACTACCCCCACACGCGGACACTCACTCGGGAAGAATGAACCGATATGACGGCATCTTGATCTCGGAGCGCTGCTAGGGTGTGCCGAATGAGGACACCTGCCGAGCAGTTCAACGAGGCCGTCGGGCGGCAGATGCGGGCCGAGATCGCCGCCGCGCGCAGCAGCATCGCGGCGATGGCGCGCAGCGTGGGGATCGCACGCAGCGCCCTCGACAACTACGTCACCGGAAAGCGCGCGATCCCGGTGCCCGTGGTCTATGCCGTGTGCGCGACTCTCGGGATCGAGCCGCACGTCCTGGTCGCGAGAGCCGAGGAGCGCCTCGACGCCGACGGCACCACCGCCATCATCACTCCCCTGCGCCGCACCGCCGATGTCGCCACCCCGCGCGACAATACCCGCGAGGTCGCCTTCGAATCCGACGAGCGGCACGACGCCGACACCGACGACCTCTACGACTGACGCCGACGACCGTGGGAGGACGCACATGCAGCAGCTCCTCCTGCGCGCCGAAGACCTCGGTCTGCGCGTGATCGAGCGCCCGGGACGCACGCGCGGCGGGTTCGACCCCGCGACCGGCACCATCCGCCTCGCGCCGGGCATGAGCAGACGGACGGCGCGCAGCGTGCTGGCGCATGAGCTGGGTCACGCACATCTCGGTCATCGACCCACCGAGGTCCCCCACACCCGCGAACGCCAGGAACGGGCGGCGGACGAGTGGGCCGCCCGGCTCCTCCTCACACCGCAGGCGTATGCCGCCGCGGAGCGGGCTCGCGGCGCGCACCTCGCGAGCCTCGCCTTCGAGCTCGATGTCACGGTCGAGATCGTCGTCGCCTTCCAGCGTCTGCTGCGCCAGGGGACCACCGCGACTCGGGCGGCGTGAGATCCACCCGCATCGCGCTGGTTGAATGGGGACATGGCCTTCCTCGTCCCACCCGCCCCCGTGACCCTGACCGGCGACCTCGTCGAGCTGCGTCCCCTCGATCGCTCCCACATCGACGGGCTGGTCGACGCCGTCCGCGAGGGCGAGCTGTGGAAGACGGCGTGGTACACGTCGGTCCCGGAGCCCGACGGCGTGGCCGCGGAGGTGGATCGGCGGCTCGGGCTCGTCGACCGCGGCGAGATGCTGCCGTTCACCGCGATCGACGCGAGCGGACGGATCCTCGGCCTCACGTCGTACTACGACATCGTCGCCGACGTGCCCCGGCTCCACATCGGCTACACCTGGAACCGCCCGTCCGCGCACGGAACCGGAACCAACGCGGAGTCGAAGCTGCTGCTCCTGCGGCACGCGTTCGAAACGCTCGGGGTGTTCCGCGTCGGGCTCACCACGCAGTGGGTCAACTTCCAGTCGCGCACGGCGATCGAGCGACTGGGCGCCAAGCAGGACGGCGTGATGCGCGCGATGAGTCGTTACCGCAACGGCGCGCTCCGCGACAGCGTCGAGTACTCCATCATCGAGCCCGAGTGGCCCGCGGTCCGGGCGAACCTGGAGGCGCGGTTGTCCCGTCGGCGCTGAGCGATCGCGCCGACGGGGTCGGCCTCACTCGGTCGGGCTGCCGGTCCAGTTCTTGGAGCGGCGCGTGGCCGAACCGCGCTGCCGCATCGCGAAACCGAGGGCGAGCGAGACCAGGATGATGCCGGCGCAGAAGGTGAGCGCGGCGGCGGTGTCGGGAAGCTCGTGCGCGATCCCCAGCAGCCAGAAGCCCCCGAGGAAGAGGATCATGAAGAACAAGAAGCTGAGGATCACGGGATCTCCTGTCGTCGGTGCCCTACCAGGATAGCCCGGGCCCGGGAAGGCCCTGTGCCGCGGTCTCCGGGCCTGGTGTGATCGTCGCATGACCAGTACGCTCACCGCCCTCGCGATCTCCTGCACCCTCAAGCCCTCCCCCGCGGAGTCGAGCTCCGACCTCCTCGCGCGCCAGCTGCTCGACGCCCTGTCCGCTCATGACGTCTCGGGCGACGTGGTGCGGGCCGTCGACTTCGACATCCGCCCCGGCGTCGAGAAGGACATGGGCGACGGCGACCAGTGGCCGACTCTGCGTCGGCGGGTGCTGGAGGCGGACATCCTCGTGTTCGTGACGCCGACCTGGATGGGCCAGCACTCGAGCGTGGCGCAGCGCGTGCTCGAGCGGCTCGACGCCGAGCTGAGCGAGACCGACGACCAGGGCCGCCCGATCCTGTTCGACAAAGTCGCGATCGCCGGCGTGCTCGGCAACGAGGACGGCGCCCACCACATCTCGGCGATCCTGTTCCAGGCGCTCGACGACATCGGCTACACGATCCCCGCCCAGGCCTCGGTGTACTGGAACGGCGAGGCGATGCAGACGGTCGATTACAAAGACCTCGAGGAGACCCCGGAGAAGGTGGCCTCGGCCATCCAGACGGCCGCGCGCAACGCGGCACACCTCGCACGGCAGCTGACCGCGCAGCCGTACCCGGCGTCCTGACGCGAGGACACCCGCCGCGGCGCCCTCACTCCGTGGCCGCGAGGCGCCGGCGCCAGTAGTCGATCTCCGCCTTCGACCGTGGATGGCTGAGGGGATCGACCGCGGCATCGGCGTCGTCGAGCCACGCCTGCGCGGAGAGCCGGTCCCCGGCCACGCACGACAGGGCGCCGAGCGCGATGCCGGGCGTGAACGGTCGGGTGCGCAGGTGGAGCGTCGTCTCGGTGTGGCCGGTCACCGGATCCCGCACGCCCTCCGCAGCCGGGATGCCCTCCCCTGTGGTGAGCACCGCCGCGAGCCGAGCCCGGTCGCCGCAGGCGCCCAGGAACGGCACGATGGCCGAGCGCACGCGGGCGGCCAGCCGCTCGAGGGTGTCCTCCTCCGCGAACCACGCGCTCTCCACGATCGACACATCGAGCTGGTAGGGCTTCACCCGCTGCGGGTCGCGGTGGGCGGCGACGCCGTCCTCCGGATGCAGCGCCGGGAACAGCACGCCGTAGTGCACGCTCATGTGCAGGCCGCTGGAGAAGAAGTCGACGACCTCGACGCGGTCCTCCACGGTCCGCCGCCACGTGCGCCCCGACTTGCGGAAGCCGAATCCGCGCATCGTGCCGTCGACGTGGTCGCGCAACAGTCGATCGACCTCACCACGCAGCACCCGGGGGATCGGATTCGCCTTGGCCCGTACGGCCGCCGCTTTCTCCCGCTTCAGGTCGTCGTCGCGCGTCGCCGCTCGGGCCGTCGCCTCCGAGCCGAGCGCCGTTCCGATGCGCTTCACCAGATCGCGGCGTGCGATGCTCTCCAGCAGCGCCTCGAGCTCTGCGGTGTCGGCGGGCGCCTCGCGCTGCACCAGACTGTCGATCGCCGCGGTCGCCACCCGCAGGGCGAGCGACTCGGTCTGCGGGGGTCGCGTGGCGGCGCCCTGGCGGGCGAGCGCGCCGAGTAGCGGCGCGGGCACGTCGTCCGAGGACAGCCAGCGCGCGGCGACGACGGCCGCGCGCACGAGATCCTCGTTCGACGGCGTGAAGAGGTGGCCGTCCGCGGCCACCCCGGTCTCGGCTGCGGCGCGTATCCACTCGCGCACCAGACGGCGGCCGGCGTCGGACTGCACGTGCTGCCGCGCCTGGCGCTGCCAGGTCTGGGACGGCGCCTTGTGTCCGAGCGCGGCCAGGTGACGCACGATCGGTTCGATGTCATCCACGGGCAGCGCGCGGGCGAGTCGTCGTGCCGACTCGGCCCACTCGTCTCCGTCGTCGACCACCGTGAGGTCGAGGACTCCCGACGGCAGGAACGACGCCCGCAGGCGGCGCGCGACCTTGAGATCCTTGTCGACGCCGTAGCGCGAGGCGAACCGTCCCGACATCAGCCCGTCGAGGTGCTGCACGCTGGCCTCGAGCGCCTCATACAGCTCGGCATCCCGATGCCCGGCGTCCATCGCCGTCTCGGCGCCGCGCAGCGCCGGGGCGCACACATAGCTCATGGCATCGATGGCGAGCGCGGCGCGCAGGGCGAACGCCGCGGTCTCCGCGTCCCAGGGCAGCTTCTTGCGCGGGAGGGAGCGGATGAGATCGTCTTCGGCCGATCGATGCCGCCACCCGTTCACGAGCTGCGGGCTGACGTCCATGATCAGCAGCAGCGCGACGAGCTGGAGGCGCGGTGTCGACGCTCTCCCGGCGAAGGCCTCCGCCCAGTCGGTGTCCGACGACACGGGACGACCAAGGGCCTCCCCCAGCTCACGGCGCAGCGCCTCGCGGGTCAGTGCCACGCCGGCACCGCCGAGCGCTTACTCGGCGGGACCATCGATGACTTCGTCGACCAGGCTGATACCTCCGGACGAGCTCGCCTCGACCATCAGCGCCTGGATCCACTTCACGTTGAGCTGCGGGGTCTCCGGCTCCTCGAACGTGAACCGGAGCGGGATGGATGGGTGCAGCCAGATGGTCGAGCGACCGGGCGTATCGCCCTCGGGGTGACGCCAGGAGAGCGTGAAGCTCTCGTTGCGGCGGAGCTTGGTCGCGATCGCGACCTTGAGGTGTGCGAGGGCGCGGTCCTCGATCTGGATCTCGCTGCCGCTCCCGTACTGCATGGTTCCCATGCCACGACTGTAGCGGGCGACTCTCCCGCATGCGAAGGCCGTGCTGCGCTCGCGGGAGGAGGACTCGTCCGGGGCTGTCAAGGCCCTGGGGCCGGCGCGGTGCGGGTGTAGGTTCCGCGCATGGAGACGATCAGAGTGGGTCTCGTCGCGGATCCGGCGTCGCCCACCGCCGTTGCGCGCCGGATGACCGGCCTCACTCCACCGCTCGCCGCCGAGGCCGACGGATGGATCGTCGAGCTCGTCGGCGAGCCGTTCACCCTCGGGTCGGAGGATGTCGACGTCGCTCTGGAGCGACTCCGCTCGCACGCCGATCAGCACGGGTGGGACCTCGTCATCGGCGTCACCGAGCTTCCGCTCCGCGACGACGACGGCCGCTATCTCCTGGCAGCGGTCCACCCTCGACGGCGCTCCGCCGTCCTGTCGCTTCCCGCACTGGGAGGGTTCCGGGTGCAGCGCCGCGCACGACACGCGGTTCGGGGCCTCGTGGACGGGATGGCTGAACCCGTCTCGCCGGAAGAGCAGCGCCTGCCGCTCCCCCGGCTCAGCGCCCGGGGGCGTGTGCTCCTGGGCATGGTGCTGGCCAACCGCCCGTGGCGGCTCGCCGCGGGTCTCAAATCGGCGCTCGTCGCCGCCCTCGCCACCGGCGCGGTGGCGACCATCGAGCCGACCGTGTGGTCTCTCGCCCTCTCGCTGTCGCCCTGGCGCCTGGTGGCGGCGACGGTGGCCTCGATCGCGATCATCATCGCCTGGATCGTGATCGACGGCAGGCTGTGGGACCGACCCGACGACGACTCGCCCGCGGCGCGGGAGCGATCCCGTCTCTACAACACCTCGACGCTGCTGACCCTCACCGTCGGGATCGTCATCTGCTATCTGACGCTCTACGTCGTGAACCTGGCGTGGGCGCTGTTCGTCCTCGACCCCGCGGTCATGAGTGAAGACCTCGGGCGGTCCGTCGAGTTCGGCGATCTGTTCGTGCTCACCTGGTTCGTCGCGTCGGCGGCGACTGTCGGCGGGGCGTTGGGCACCGGCCTGGAGTCCGACGAGGCGATCCGGGCCGCCACGTACTCCAAGCGCGAGGAGGAGCGCCGCGCCCGGTTGGCCGACGAGCGCGACGCCCGGTGACAACTGCCGGGTGCACGTCCACGCGGAAGGGCCCCGCCACCTGCTCATGGTGAGCGGGTCGCGGGGCCTATCGATCGTCGACGTCGGCCGGGGGACTCAGAAGTCCCAGTCGTCGTCTTCCGTGGCCTCGGCCTTGCCGATGACGTACGAGGAGCCTGACCCCGAGAAGAAGTCGTGGTTCTCGTCCGCGTTCGGGGAGAGCGCCGACAGGATCGCCGGGTTCACGTTGGTGACCGTCGAGGGGAACATCGCCTCGTAGCCCAGGTTCATCAGGGCCTTGTTGGCGTTGTAGTGCAGGAACTTCTTGACGTCCTCGGTGAGGCCGACGCCGTCGTAGAGATCCTGCGTGTACTGCACCTCGTTGTCGTACAGCTCGTAGAGCAGCGAGAACGTGTAGTCCTTCAGCTCGTCCTTGCGCGCCTGGTCGAGCGTCTCGAGCCCGCGCTGGAACTTGTACCCGATGTAGTAGCCGTGCACGGCCTCGTCACGGATGATGAGGCGGATGAGGTCGGCGGTGTTGGTGAGCTTCGCCCGGCTCGACCAGTGCATCGGCAGATAGAAGCCCGAGTAGAAGAGGAAGCTCTCCAGCAGGGTCGAGGCGACCTTGCGCTTGAGCGGGTCGTCGCCGCGGTAGTAGTCCGTGACGATCTGCGCCTTCTTCTGCAGGTTCGGGTTCTCCACCGACCAGCGGAACGCCTCGTCGATCTCCTTCGTCGAGCACAGCGTCGAGAAGATCGACGAGTAGCTCTTCGCGTGCACCGACTCCATGAACGCGATGTTCGTGTAGACGGCCTCCTCGTGCGGAGTGATCGCATCGGGGATGAGCGACACGGCGCCGACGGTGCCCTGGATGGTGTCGAGCAGCGTCAGGCCGGTGAACACCCGCATCGTGAGCGTCTGCTCGTCGGGGGTGAGCGTGTTCCACGACTGGATGTCGTTCGACAGCGGCACCTTCTCGGGCAGCCAGAAGTTGTTCACCAGGCGGTTCCAGACCTCGAGGTCCTTGTCGTCCTGGATGCGGTTCCAGTTGATCGCCTGCACGCTGTCGACCAGCTTGAGGGGTTCGTGCGGAGTCATTTCTCGTTGTTCCTTGGGGGTACGGAGGCCGGTCAGAGCATGCAGGAGACGCACTCGGTCATGTCGGTGCCCTCGAGCGCCAGCTGACGCAGGCGGATGTAGTAGATCGTCTTGATGCCCTTGCGCCACGCGTAGATCTGCGCCTTGTTGATGTCGCGCGTGGTGGCGGTGTCCTTGAAGAACAGCGTCAGCGACAGGCCCTGGTCGACGTGCTGCGTGGCCGCGGCGTACGTGTCGATGACCTTCTCGTAGCCGATCTCGTACGCGTCCTGGTAGTACTCCAGGTTGTCGTTCGTCATGAACGCCGCCGGGTAGTACACGCGACCGAGCTTGCCCTCCTTGCGGATCTCGATCTTCGACGCGATCGGGTGGATCGACGACGTGGAGTTGTTGATGTAGGAGATCGATCCCGTGGGCGGCACGGCCTGCAGGTTCTGGTTGTAGATGCCGTGCTCCTGGATCGACGCCTTCAGCGCGGCCCAGTCCTCCTGCGTCGGGATGTGCTTGCCGGCGAAGAGCTCCTTGACCTTCTCGGTATCGGGAACCCACGCGCGCTCGATGTACTTGTCGAAGAACTCCCCCGACGCGTAGGTCGAGTCCGCGAACCCGTCGAACGTGGTGCCGCGCTCGATGGCGAGGTTGTTCGAGGCGCGCAGTGCGTGGAACAGCACCGTGTAGAAGTAGATGTTCGTGAAGTCGATGCCCTCCTCCGAACCGTAGAACACGTGCTCGCGGGCGAGGTACCCGTGCAGGTTCATCTGGCCGAGGCCGATCGCGTGGGAGCGGTCGTTGCCGTCTTCGATCGAGCGCACCGAGCCGATGTGACTCTGGTCGCTGACCGCGGTGAGCGCGCGGATCGCGGTCTCGACCGTCTGGCCGAGGTCGTCGGCGTCCATCGACAGCGCGATGTTCATCGAGCCGAGGTTGCACGAGATGTCCTTGCCGATGCTGTCGTACGACAGGTCGTCGTTGTACGTGGTCGGCGTGTTCACCTGCAGGATCTCGCTGCACAGGTTGGACATGTTGATGCGCCCCTTGATGGGGTTGGCCTTGTTGACCGTGTCCTCGAACATGACGTACGGGTAGCCGGACTCGAACTGGATCTCGGCGACGGTCTGGAAGAACTCGCGGGCGTTGATCTTCGTCTTCTTGATGCGCGGGTCGTCGACCATCTCGCGGTACTTCTCGGTGACCGAGATGTCGCCGAACGGCACGCCGTAGACCTTCTCGACGTCGTACGGCGAGAACAGGTACATGTCCTCGTCGTTCTTGGCGAGCTCGAACGTGATGTCGGGCACAACCACACCGAGCGACAGCGTCTTGATGCGGATCTTCTCGTCGGCGTTCTCGCGCTTGGTGTCGAGGAACCGCATGATGTCGGGGTGGTGCGCGTTGAGGTACACCGCGCCGGCGCCCTGACGCGCGCCGAGCTGGTTGGCGTAGCTGAAGCTGTCTTCGAGCAGCTTCATGACGGGGATGATGCCGGACGACTGGTTCTCGATCTGCTTGATCGGCGCACCGGCCTCGCGGATGTTCGACAGGAGCAGGGCGACGCCGCCGCCGCGCTTGGACAGCTGCAGCGCGGAGTTGATGCCGCGGGCGATCGACTCCATGTTGTCTTCGATGCGCAGCAGGAAGCAGCTGACGAGTTCGCCGCGCTGCGCCTTGCCCGCGTTGAGGAACGTGGGGGTGGCCGGCTGGAAGCGACCGGAGATGATCTCCTCGACCAGGTTGACCGCGAGCTTCTCGTCGCCGTCGGCCAGGGCGAGGGCCGTCATCACGACGCGGTCCTCGAAGCGCTCCAGGTAGCGCTTGCCGTCGAACGTCTTGAGCGTGTAGCTCGTGTAGTACTTGAACGCGCCGAGGAACGTCTCGAAGCGGAACTTCTTGGAGTAGGCCAGGTCGTTGAGCTTCTGCACGAAGTCGAACGAGTACTTCTCGATGACCGCACCCTCGTAGTACTCCTTCTCCACGAGGTAGTCCAGGCGCTCACGGAGCGAGTGGAAGAAGACGGTGTTCTGGTTCACGTGCTGCAGGAAGTACTCCCGCGCGGCGCGCTTGTCGGCGTCGAACTGGATCTTGCCGTTCGCGTCGTACAGGTTGAGCATCGCGTTGAGGGCGTGATAGTCGAGCCCCTCGTATGCGGGGTTCACCTTGAAGGCCACCGTCTCGGTCACTGAAGTTCCCACCGTCGTTCCAATCCGTCGCTCACGCGATCCACGTCGTCCTGTGTGCCGAAGATCTCGAGCCGATACAAGTGAGGCACGTGGCACTTGCGGCTGATGATGTCGCCGGCGAGGCAGAACGCGTCGCCGAAGTTGGTGTTGCCCGCGGAGATCACTCCGCGGATGTGGCGCCGATTGCGCTCGTCGTTGAGGAACCGGATCACCTGTTTGGGCACCGCGCCCTTCTCGACGCCGCGCCCCGCACCCCCACCGTAGGTGGGGGTGACCAGCACGAAGGGCTCGTCGACCACGAGGTCTTCGTCCGTGCGGTGAAGGGGGATGCGTCGGGCGGGGAACCCGAGTTTCTCGATGAAGCGCGCGGTGTTACCCGACACGCTCGAGAAGTAGACCAGGAGCGGCGCTGCGGTCGCGACGGCGCTCATGGCCGGTCACGCCAGGCGGGAGGCGAGCTCGTCGATCTTGTCGGGACGGAAGCCCGACCAGTGGTCCTCGTCGGTGACGACGACCGGCGCCTGCATGTAGCCGAGCGCCTTGACCTGCTCCAGGGCCGTCGGGTCCTCCGACAGGTCGTGGATCTCGTACTCGATGCCCTTGGCGTCGAGGGCGCGGTAGGTGGCGTTGCACTGAACGCAGGAAGGCTTGGTGTAGACCGTGATCGACATCTGATTCCCCTCGAATCTCTGGTTTCTCCGGCAGGCCCCCGCCGGGATCTCAATACTACATATGGGTGCGGACATTCGGAGTGACCACAAGGGGTAGTAGTTACATCCGTGTAGTTTTTCCACCGCTCTCCACTGATACAACACAGGTTCTCCACCGTTTCTTCCACAGGCGGAGGTGCGCTCGCAGCCCTCCCGAACCGCGTGAAATCGCGGCTGGGAAGACGCTGGGAGAGATCCATCCACAGGGGGCACCGTACGCCGTGCCTCGGACATCCGAATGCCTGTGGAATTCGCTCTTCGGCGTGTCGCGGGCGTGTCGCGGCGTGTCGTCCCCGACGCCGTCTCCGCAGCCCCCTCGCGGGCCGGTACCGTTGTCGGGTGGCGGGCTATCGGGATCTCCTTCGCACGCCGGGAGTCGGGCGCATGATCGCCGCCCAGCTCACCGCGCGGTTCCCCAACGGGATGATGTCTTTGGCGATCCTGCTGCACGTCGAACAGCAGACCGGCTCCTACGGATCGGCCGGTCTCGTGCTCGCCGCGACCAGCGTCGGACAGGCCGTCGCCGGGCCGATCACCAGCCGCTGGATGGGCGCGTGGGGCATGCGTCGCGTGCTCACCCTCACCCTGACGGTGTGCGTGCTCGCCGTGCTCGGCCTGGCCGTCCTCCCGCTCTCGGTGCCGGGATACATGGCGCTCGGCATGGTCGCCGGGCTCTCCACCCCTCCCGTGCAGGCCGCTGTGCGCACGATCTACCCCAAGCTCGTCAACGCCGGTCAGCTCACCCCGCTCTTCTCGCTCGACGCCTCGCTGCAGGAGATCATCTGGGTGCTCGCCCCCGTCGTCATCACCCTTGTCTCCACCCAGATCGGCACGACCGAAGGGCTGCTGCTGGTCGCGATCGTGCTCGTGGGCGGCGGCGCGTGGTTCATCCTCTCCCCCGAGGTGGGGCGCGTGCGCATCCCGCGCAGCCGCAACGCTCTCGGCACGGTCGTGCTCAAGCCCCCCGTGCTGCTGGCCACCGTGATCGGCTTCCTCCTGATCGGCGCCTGCTCGGCCGTGGAGGTCGGCGTCGTCGCGACATTCGAGCACGGCAGCCTCGCGGCGGGCCTCATCCTCGCGGTGTTCTCGGCGGGCAGCCTGGCCGGAGGCCTCGCGTTCGGCCACATCCCGATCGGCCCGTGGGCCATGGCCCGACGGCTCCTCATCGTCACGGTCGGGCTCGCGCTCACCATGGTCATGCTCAACGTCTTCTGGCTCGGGGGCACCCTGATCCTGGCGGGCATCGGCATCGCCCCCGCGCTCGCGGTCCTGTTCGCCATCACGACCGCGAGCGTCAAGTTCAGCGAGACAGCGGAGGCCTTCGGCTGGGCGGGAACCGGGCAGCTGATCGGCGCCGCCGCGGGGTCCGCCGTCGCGGGCTTCCTCGTCGACGTCGGCGACTGGCGCGGCGCCTACCTCGCCGCCACGATCTTCGCCGGCGTCGGCCTCCTGGTCTCCATCGTCTTCGTCCGCGCCTTCCCCGACCTGCGTCACCGCGACGCGAGCCCGCATCCCGACACCGAACCCCTGGCGGTCACCCCCTCATGAGCCTCCCCGTCCCCTCCCCCGCGCCCGAGATCGTCTGCGTCGGCGAGTCGATGGCCCTGATCACCCCCACCGGCGCCCCCCTCGCGGACGCCGACACCGCGACCCTCACCCATGCCGGCGCGGAGGCCAACGTGGCGGTCGGCGTCGCGGCGGCCGGGCACCGCGCCGCCTGGGCCTCGCGCCTCGGCGACGACCCGCTGGGCGACCGTCTCGCCGGCGAGCTCGAGCGTCGCGGGGTCGAGCTGTGGGTCGAGCGCGACGGGGACGCGCCGACCGGGGTCATGTTCAAGGATCCCGGTGTCGAGTCGTCCGCGGTCTACTACTACCGGCGCGGATCCGCGGCCTCCCGCATGGCCCCCGGCTTCCTCGACGCCGCCCGGCTCGAGGGCGTGCGCATCGTGCACACCACCGGCATCACCCCGGCGCTCTCCGCCACCTGCCTGGCGATGGTCGATGCGCTGTACGCCGACGCCCGCGCCGCGGGAGCCACCGTGTCGTTCGACGTGAACGACCGCCGCGCCCTGTGGAGCCCGGAGGACGCGGCCTCGACGCTCGCGCGACTCGCGGACGCCGCCGACATCGCCTTCGTCGGCCGCGACGAGGCGGAGCGCATCTGGGGCACCGCGACACCGGCCGCGATCCGGGCGCACCTCCCCCACTGCGCGCTGCTCGTGGTGAAGGACGGCGACGTGGGCGCGACCGCGTTCGCGCACGACGCCGAGCCCGTGTTCGTCCCGGCCCCCACGGTGGACGTGGTCGAGCCGGTGGGAGCCGGCGACGCGTTCGCCTCCGGCTTCCTCGCGGCGACGCTCGAGGGCGAGGACCTCGCCGCACGCCTGGCCGCCGGGCACGCCGCCGCCGCCCGGGTCCTGCGGATCGCGGCCGACCTGCCCCCGCTGACCCGCGTCGGCTGAGCCCCGCCGGGCCGACCGGTGCCGCGGCCGCGGTCGTAGGCTGGTGCCATGCCCGCACCCCTCACCCTGCCCCGACGGTCGTGGGGCGATCCCGCGGCCGCGCGCCGCATTCTCCTCGTGCACGGACTCGGCTCGTCGGGCGCCCTCATGTGGCGCCTGGGCGATGCCATCGCGGCGACCGGAGCGGCCGCGACCGCCGTCGACCTGCGCGGGCACGGTGACGCCCCCCGCTCCCTCGACTACACCGTCGACGCGTACGCCGCCGACCTCGCGGCGACGGCATCCGACGGCGGAGGACCGTGGGACGCGGTCGTCGGCCACTCGCTGGGCGGCGCGGCCGCGACGGTCGCCGCCGCCGGCTCGCCGGACTGGACGCGACGCCTCGTGCTGATCGACCCCGCCCTCCACGTCGACGGACGCGACGCGGGCATCGTGCGGCGCAGCCAGGAACGGGCGTTCGCCGACAACCGGATCGAGGTCGTCCGGGAGGAGCACCCGCACTGGCACCCGCAGGATCACGAGCTGAAGATCGACGCCGTGCGGCGCGCGAGCGCCTGGGCCGTGGAGCAGACCAGCGCGCAGAACCAGCCGTGGGACGTACGCGCGCACGCCGCCCGTCTCACCGTCCCCACCCATGTCATCGGCGCCGATCCCGCCGTGTACAGCATCTTCGCGGGCGACCTCGCCGCCGAGGTGCTCGCCGGCAACCCGCGGATCACGATGTCGGTCGTGGCGGGCGCCGGGCACTCCCTTCATCGCGACCGGCCGGAGGAAGCGATCCGACAGCTCCTGGAGGCACTCGCATGACCGCGTTCGACCCGACCCGCTACCTCCCGGACGACCTCCTCGCGCGCATCCGCGAACGCGCGCCGATCCACGACCGCGAGAACACGTTCCCGCAGCAGGACCTCGACGAGCTCCGCGACGCCGGCTACCTGTCGATCCTGGTCCCGGTCGAGCGCGGCGGCGCCGGACTCGGGCTCGCCGAGGCCGCGATCCTTCAGCAGCGTCTTGCCGGCGCAGCCCCCGCCACGGCCCTCGCGATCAACATGCACCTGGTGTGGACCGGGGTCGCGAAGGTCTTCTCCGACCGGGGTGTTCCCGGGCTCGAGTTCGTGCAGGACGGCGCGGTCGCCGGCGAGGTGTTCGCGTTCGGCATCAGCGAGGGCGGCAATGACCTCGTGCTGTTCGGCAGCGACACGGCCGCGGTGCCCGACGCCGACGGGGGCTACGCGTTCACGGGCACCAAGATCTTCACCTCGCTCGCGCCCGTCTGGACCAGGCTCGGACTGCACGGCCTCGACACCACCAGCGCGGACGCCCCGAAGCTCGTCTTCGCGTTCGTCGAGCGGACCGACGCCGTCACCACCTCGGACGACTGGGACACGCTCGGCATGCGCGGCACCCAGAGCAGGACGACGCGGCTCGACCGCGCCGTCGCCGACGCGGCGCACGTGGTCCGGCGGATCGACCAGGGCCCGAGCGCCGACCCCATCGTCTTCGGCATCTTCTCGGTGTTCGAGATCCTGCTGGCCTCGGTGTACACCGGCATCGCCCGCCGTGCCCTCGAGCTCGCGGTCGCGACCGCGCAGACCCGTCGCTCCAAGAAGAGCGGCGCCGCCTACAGCCAGGACCCCGACATCCGTTGGCGCATCGCCGACATGGCGATCGCCTACGACGCGCTGCCGCCCCAGATCGCCGCGCTCGCGCGCGACGTGGACGAGCGCGTCGACCACGGGCCGCGCTGGTTCCCCGCCCTGTCCGGCCTCAAGCACCGTGCCGTGACGATGGCCAAGAGCGTGGTCGACGAGGCGATGCTGGTGGCGGGTGGCGGGTCCTACTTCTCGGGGAACGAGCTCTCCCGGCTGTACCGCGATGTGCTCGCCGGGATGTTCCATCCGTCCGACCCCGAGTCGGCGCACGCGACCGCGGCCAGCGCCTGGCTCGGACCCGTGGAGGCCTGACCGAACGCACGGATCGTGCAGGTCGGTCACTCAGATTCGACGGATCCGGTTGTCCATGACCGCCGCCAGTGCCAGGATCGCAGCATGGCACCGGCGAAGAAGAACTCCGCCCTCGACGCGATCTCCAAGACCATCATCGAGCTGCTGCAGGACGACGGGCGTCGCTCCTACTCCGACATCGGCCGCGTGGTGGGCCTCAGCGAGGCCGCGGTCCGCCAGCGCGTGCAGCGGCTCACCGAGACCGGCGTGATGCAGATCGTCGCGGTCACCGATCCGATGCAGCTCGGCTTCCACCGCCAGGCGATGATCGGCATCCGTGTGGCCGGGGACGCCCGGCACGTGGCGGAGGCGATCGCGGAGATCGACGCCGTCGACTACGTCGTCATCACGGTGGGCTCATTCGACGTGATCGTCGAGGTCGTGTGCGAAGACGACGACCACCTGCTGGCCCTCGTGAACGACGTGATCCGTCCGATCGACGGCGTGCTGTCGACCGAGACGTTCATCTACGCGAAGCTGCAGAAGCAGCTCTACAACTGGGGGACCCGATGACCTCGCGCTCCGTGCCGTCCGCGTCCGCGCTGCAGTCCATGGCGAAGGATCACCTCTGGATGCACTTCACCCGCCAGTCGACCATGGCGGACTCCGGCGTGCCGATCATCGTCCGGGGCGACGGGCACCGCATCTGGGACGTCGAGGGCCGGGAGTACATCGACGGTCTGGCGGGACTGTTCGTGGTGAACGCGGGACACGGCAGGCGCCGGCTCGCCGAGGCCGCGGCGGCGCAGGCGTCCGAACTGGCCTTCTTCCCGCTGTGGTCGTACGCGCACCCCGCGGCGATCGAGCTCGCGGACCGGCTGGCGGACGAGGCGCCCGGCGACCTCAACCGCGTGTTCTTCTCCACGGGCGGCGGCGAGGCGGTGGAGACGGCCTTCAAGCTCGCGAAGCACTACTGGAAGCTGCAGGGGAAGCCCGCCAAGCACAAGGTGATCTCGCGTGCCGTCGCGTATCACGGCACCCCGCAGGGGGCCCTCGCGATCACGGGGATCCCCGCCATGAAGGCGATGTTCGAGCCGGTCACACCCGGCGGGTTCCGCGTGCCCAACACCAACTTCTATCGCGCGGCCGAGATGGGCGCGCCCGCCGACGACCTCGAGGCGTTCGGGCGCTGGGCCGCCGACCGCATCGAGGAGATGATCCTGTTCGAGGGTGCGGACACCGTCGCGGCCGTGTTCCTCGAGCCGGTGCAGAACTCGGGCGGCTGCTTCCCCCCGCCGCCCGGCTACTTCGCCCGCGTGCGCGAGATCTGCGACCGGCACGACGTCCTGTTGGTGTCAGACGAGGTGATCTGCGCGTTCGGACGGCTCGGGCACACCTTCGCCTGCACGGGGCTGGGGTATGTGCCCGACATGATCACGTGCGCCAAGGGCATGACCAGCGGCTACTCCCCCATCGGCGCCACGATCGTGAGCGACCGCGTGTACGAGCCGTTCGCGCAGGGCGATGTCTCCTTCCCGCACGGCTACACGTTCGGCGGCCACCCCGTGTCGGCCGCGGTGGCCCTGGAGAACCTCGCGATCTTCGACGAGGAAGGGCTCAACGCGCACGTGCGGGAGAACTCGCCGGTGTTCCGCGCGGAGCTGGAGACACTGCTCGACCTCCCGCTCGTGGGAGACGTGCGCGGCGACGGGTACTTCTTCGGCATCGAGCTGGTCAAGGACACCGCCACGCGGGAGACGTTCGACGAGGAGGAGTCGGAGCGGTTGCTGCGCGGCTTCCTCTCGCCCGCACTGTTCGAGGCCGGGCTGTACTGCCGGGCGGACGACCGCGGCGACCCGGTCATCCAGCTCGCCCCGCCGCTGACCGTCGGACCCGCGGAGTTCCGCGAGATCACGCAGATCCTGCGGGACGTGCTCACGCGGGCGCAGGCGGTGCTCTGAGCCACGACGTGCGGCGTCAGGAACGTTCTCGGGCTCCGCGGGGCCGCGCCAGCAGCGCGATGTGCAGCGCCGCCAGCACCTCGCCGTCGTCGAGGTCGACGGCGAGCAGATCTGCGATGACCGCGAGCCGCTGGTAGAACACGGAGCGGGACAGGTGGCTCGCCGTCGCGGCCGCCGACCGGTTCCCCGGGTGGGCGACGAGCGCGGCGAGCACGTCGAGCAGATCCCCGCGGCGCTCCCGGTCGTGGCGGATCAGCGGCGCGAGCATGCGTTCGCCGTGCTCTTGCAGTCGGCGGTCATCGCCGAGCGCCGCCACCAGCTGCGCCAGCGGACGGTCGGCCACGCGGCGCACGGTGTCGGCGGCGTCCTCCGGGGCCCGGGCGGCGAGTTCCAGTGCAGCCCTGGTGGACGCGAGGAGGCCGCGCACATCGTCGGCCGGCTGACCGATGACCACCGCGACCGCGGGGCCGGCGATGCGGCGCGCGGCGGCGTCGCTCAGACCTCCGGCTGGTGGGACGACGAGAAGCACGACCGCGTCGTCGCGTCGGGCGGCGAGCGCGGCCACCCCTTCCGCGGTCGCGCGGGCTCGGATACTCTCCGCCGCCTCGGTCGTGCGCACGACCACGCCGCACGCCGGACGCCCGCCCACGTCGAACCCCAGTCGGGCGAGCCGTGCCGCGACATCGTCGACGCGTACGAACCGCGACCCCAGCAGGTCGTCGATCAGCGTGCGATGCGCGAGCACCGTCCACTCTGCCGCTCCGTCAGCGAGGCATCCGAACGCGAGCGCGGTGGCCCCCAGCTCCAGGACCGTGAGCCGACCGGCCGGGTGCGGGGGCCCCACGAGTGCCGTGAGCGACCCCCAGCGCACACCCCTCGCCTGCACGGGTACCCGCTCGGACGCCCCGTCGGCGGCCAGCGCGAGCACCTCGGCGACCGGACGGGACAGCGCTTCGGTGGCGATCACCTCTCCCGCCAGGTTCTCCAGCACGACCGGCGCGTCGAGCGCGCCGGCCGTCTCGGTCACGATCACGTCCGCCGGGGCTCCCCGCAGGCTGAGGGCCGTGAACAGCTCGTGCAGTCGCTGCCGTTCGCGCAGGGCCGCCGTCTGCGCGTCGATCAGTGCGCGGTGCACGGCCTCCGTCACGGTGACGAACTTGACCTCTCCGGCCAGCGCGACCAGGGCGAGCGACGCCTCCGCGCACGCCTCGACCACGGCGTCCGGCACGCGCGGCATCCGGTCGCCGAGCTCCACCACGACCCCGGAGACGCCGACCGCGGCCAGCTCGCGCACGAGCGCGCGCAGCGAGCGGGCGTCGCGCGGCCAGGCGGCCGCCGTGGTCAGCAGCAGCTCTCCCCCGTCGAGCAACCGCGCGACCCCGGCACTGTCGGACGCGTGCACCCAGCGCACGCCCGCGTCCAGCGCCGCGCCGCCCACGAGCACGCGCGGCGCACCGTCCTGCACCACGGGGAGCGCGACCACGTCCGCGACGCGCAGCAGCGGCGATCCGTGTCGCTCCGGACGATCTGTCTCGGACGGGGAGAACTCCCGACGTTCTGACACTCCGCATCTCCTGCCGGCTCTGTGACCATGGACTCGCACCCAGCGTAGCGAGCGCCGGTCAGAGTGTCCGGTCACGCGCATCACCCAGCGGAGGAACCGTGGACATCGTCCGACACATCATCGACGGCAGCGAGACCGCGGCGGCACGCCGCACCGCCCCCGTGTACGACCCCGCGACCGGCCGGATCACGAAGCAGGTGGCGCTCGCCGACGCCACGGAGGTCGAGGCCGCCGTCGCCGCCGCGGCAGCGGCGCTCCCCGCGTGGCGGGCCACCAGCCTGATCAAGCGCGCCGACGTGTTCTTCCGGTTGCGGCAGCTGCTCGCCGACCGCACGTCCGAGCTCGCGGCGATCGTGACATCCGAGCACGGCAAGGTGCTCTCCGATGCGGCGGGCGAGGTGTCGCGCGGCATCGAGAACGTCGAGTTCGCCGCCGGGCTCGTGCACCTGCTCAAGGGCGAGCGCAGCGAACAGGTCGCCCGCGGCGTGGACGTGCACTCCGTCAAGCAGCCGGTCGGTGTCGTGGCGGCCATCACCCCGTTCAACTTCCCGGTCATGGTGCCGCTGTGGATGGTCGCGTCCGCGATCGCGTGCGGCAACACGGTCGTGCTCAAGCCCAGCGAGAAGGACCCCTCCGCCGCGGTCTGGCTCGCGAAGCTGTTCCGGGAGGCCGGGCTCCCCGACGGCGTGCTCAACGTCGTGCACGGCGACCGGGAGGCCGTCGAGACCCTGCTCGACTCGCCCCGCGTGGATGCGGTGAGCTTCGTCGGCTCGACACCCATCGCGCGCTCGATCTACCGGCGGGCGTCGGCCGCGGGCAAGCGGGTGCAGGCGCTCGGCGGCGCGAAGAACCACATGGTCGTGATGCCCGATGCCGACCTCGACGCCGCGGCCGACGCGGCCGTGTCCGCCGCCTACGGCTCCGCGGGTGAACGCTGCATGGCGGTGTCGGTGCTGGTCGCGGTCGGCGACGTGGCCGACGACCTGGTGGCCGCGGTCGCCGCACGCATCGGCGGACTCCGGATCGGCCCCGGCACCGACGCCGCGAGCGACATGGGGCCGCTCATCACGCGCGAGCACCGTGACGCGGTCGCCTCGTACGTGCACGGCGCACCGGCGGAGGGCGCGACGGTCGTCGTCGACGGCACGCGGCAGGAGTTCGACTCCGACGGGTTCTTCCTCGGCGTGAGCCTGCTCGACCATGTGCGTCCCGGCATGGCCGCGTACGACCAGGAGATCTTCGGCCCGGTGCTGTCGGTCGTCCGTGTGGACACCTACGCCGACGCGGTCGCCCTCGTGAACGCCAACGCCTACGGCAACGGCACCGCGATCTTCACGCGCGACGGCGGCACCGCCCGCCAGTACGAGTTCGACGTCGAGGTCGGCATGGTGGGGGTGAACGTGCCGATCCCTGTACCGATCGGCGCGTACTCGTTCGGCGGATGGAAGGACTCGCTGTTCGGCGACTCCCACATCTACGGTCCCGAGTCCATCCACTTCTACACCCGCTCGAAGGTCGTCACGACTCGCTGGCCCGACCACACCCCCTCCCAGATCGACCTGGGCTTTCCGAGCAACCACTGACCACCGCGACCGGAAGGCACGACTCATGACCACCTACACCGATCGGCACGGCGCCACCCTTCCCCTGCCCGATGCGGCGGCCGACGCGCGCGTGCGTTCCGACGACCGCTCGCACGTCTTCCACTCCTGGAGCGCGCAGGCCGCGATCGATCCGCTGCCCGTCGCCGCGGGGCACGGCTCCACGTTCTGGGACTACGACGGCAACGCCTACCTCGACTTCTCCAGCCAACTGGTCAATCTGAACCTCGGTCACCAGCACCCCGACCTCGTGGCCGCCATCCAACGGCAGGCGGGGCGGCTCTCGACCATCCAGCCGGCCATGGCCAACGATGTCCGCGGCGAACTCGCCCGGCTGATCTCCGAGGTGGCGCCCGACGGCTTCGAGAAGGTGTTCTTCACCAACGGCGGCGCCGAGGCGAACGAGTACGCGGTGCGCATGGCACGCCAGTCCACCGGGCGCCGCAAGGTACTGTCGATGTACCGCAGCTACCACGGCTCCACGTCGACCGCGATCTCGCTCACGGGCGACCCCCGCCGCTGGGCGAACGACACCGCCGACGCGGGAGCCGTGCGCTTCTTCGGCCCGTACCTGTACCGCTCCCCGTTCCACGCCGAGACGCCGGAGCAGGAGGCCGAGCGCGCCCTCGCCCACCTGGAGCAGACCATCCAGCTCGAGGGACCGCAGACGATCGCGGCGATCATCATCGAGACGGTCGTCGGCACGAACGGCGTGCTGGTGCCGCCGCCCGGCTACCTCCCGGGGGTGCGCGAGCTGTGCGACCGCTACGGCATCGTCTACATCGCCGACGAGGTGATGGTGGGGTTCGGACGCCTGGGCGAGTGGTTCGGCATCGACGCGTTCGGCGCGCAGCCCGACCTCCTCACCTTCGCGAAGGGCGTGAACTCGGGCTACGTGCCCCTCGGCGGTGTCGTGATCTCCGACCGCATCGCCCGCGCGTTCGACACGATGCCGTTCGCGGGCGGGCTCACGTACTCCGGGCATCCGCTGGCGTGCGCGGCCGGCGTCGCGACGTTCGAGGTGTTCCGCCGGGACGGGATTCTGGAGCGCGTCCGCGACCTCGGCGAGCGCGTCGTCGAGCCGACCCTGCGCTCCTGGGTCGAACGGCACCCGTCCGTGGGCGAGGTGCGGGGGCGCGGGCTGTTCTGGGCGGTTGAGCTCGTGCGGGATGCGGAGACCAGGGAGCCGTTGGTGCCGTTCAACGCCGCGGGTGCCGACGCTGCGCCCATGGTCGCGTTCGCCGCGGCCGCTCGACGCGCAGGGGTCTGGCCGTTCACGCACTTCAACCGCGTGCACGTCGCGCCGCCGCTGGTGATCGAGGAGGAGGAGCTGCGGCGCGGGCTGCGGGTGATCGACGAGGCGCTGGCCGTGGCGGACGAGGTGGCCGCCGGCTGAGGAGCCGGGCGGCCGGCGGGGCTACTTGGAGTCGAAGTCGAACGCCTTGAGCAGTTCCAGGACGGCCTTGTCGCGCTCCTCGCCGCCCTCCTCGAACATGTGGGTCACGTGCGTGCGCAGGTGGTTCTCGAGCAGCAACCGGTTGAGAGACTCGAGGGAGCGCTGGATCGCCCGGGACTGCGTGATGATGTCCATGCAGTACTCCTCGTTCTCGATCATCCGCGCGACGCCGCGCATCTGACCCTCGAGGATGCTCGTGCGATGCAGGGCGCGCTTCTTGATGTCTTCGATCACGTATCGAGGGTACTCGCCCCGTGAAAGGATGACGTCATGCCGCGAACACCCACGACGCTGCTCTCCCTCGCCGATCAGGAACGGCGGCGAGCGCTGCGGCGGATGAAGGCCGTCGCCCTCGGCGCCCTGCTGTTCATGGCCCTCGCGTTCGTGATCGCCTTCGCGTTCCAGGAACGCGTCGGCTGGCTCTCCTACGTGCGCGCGGCGGCCGAGGGTGGCATGGTCGGTGCTCTCGCGGACTGGTTCGCGGTCACGGCGCTGTTCCGTCGCCCCCTGGGGCTGCCCATCCCGCACACGGCGATCATCCCGAACCGCAAGGACGAGATCGGCCGTACGCTCGGCGAGTTCGTGGAGACGAACTTCCTGGCCGCCGACGTGGTGCGCACGAAGCTGTCGACCACCGCGATCGCGCGCCGCGCCGGCGAGTGGCTGCGGGAGGAGCCCCATGCGGAACGCGTCGCCGCGGAGGGCGCGACGATCGCGACGGCGGTGCTCAACGCCCTGAGCGACGACGACGTCCGTGACCTGCTCACGGATCTCGCCCGTGAGCACCTGGTGGCGCCGGAGTGGGGTCCGCCCGCCGGTGCCTGGCTGGAGAAGATCGTCGAGTCCGAGGCGCACCACGGCGCCGTCGACCTGGCGGCCGACAGCATCGAGCGCTGGCTGGAGGCCAACGCCACCTCGTTCACCGGGCTCGTGTCGCGACGCCTCCCCGGCTGGGTTCCGAAGCTCGCGCATCGGTTCGTCGACGACACGGTGTACAACGAGGCCCTCAAGTTCGTGCGCGCCGTGCAGGCCGATCCGCACCACCCGGCACGCCTGGCCGTCGACGGCTATCTGGCCCGGCTGGCCGACGCCCTGCAGAACGACCCGGCGACCCGCGCGAAGCTCGAGAGCGCGAAGGCGTCGCTGTTCGACAGCCCCCGGGTGGGAGCGCTGGCCGCCGAGGCCTGGAACACCGCGAAGAACGGACTGCTCACCTCGCTCGCCGATCCGGAGAGCGGACTGCGGAGCCGGGCGGTGCAGGCGCTGCAGGAGGTGGGCGAGCGCCTCACCACGGACGCCGCCCTGCAGCGTCGCGTCGACACCTGGGTGTCCGACGCCGCGGTCTTCCTGGTCGAGCGCTACCGTCATGACATCGCCTCGATCATCACCGACACCGTGGAGCGCTGGGACCCCGCCGAGACCACCGAGAAGATCGAGCTGATGGTGGGCAGGGACCTGCAGTACATCCGCCTGAACGGCACCGTGGTGGGCGCGCTCGCGGGCCTGGCGATCTTCACGCTCGCGCACGCCCTGATCCCGGGAGTCTGACATGGCACTGTCCCACGACCCGCTCTGGCCCCGTGCCGGATCCTGGCCCGCGTTCGGTGCCGCGGCCGACGCCGTGCTGCTGGGCGTGCCGACCTGGCGCACCTCGCTGTCGCCCACCGGAGCGCACGCCACGCCCGCCGCGATCCGCGAGGCCCTTCCCCGCTACGGCACCGCGCTGATGGGTCCGCCGACCCGCGACCTGAACGAGCTGCTGCGCATCACCGACGCCGGTGACATCGCCGAACCGGACGGGCCCGCGGGGGAGGCGGAGGTGATCGCCCGCGTGCGAGAGCTCTCGGAGGCGGCGGAGCTCGTGGTCGCCCTCGGCGGAGACAACTCCCTCACGTACCCGGTCGCTCTCGGTGCGCGGGCCACGGGGCTCATCACGTTCGACGCGCACTTCGACCTCCGCGACGGCGTGTCCAACGGCAGCCCGGTGCGGCGCCTGGTCGAGGACACCCCGGTGGCGTCGCTCCTGCCGACGACGCGGCTCGACCCCACCAGGGTCGTGCAGATCGGGATCGCGGACTTCGCGAACTCGGTCGCCTACGCCCGGCGCGCGGCCGAGTGGGGCATCCGGGTGATCACGCTCGACGAGCTGCGGCGGCGGGGTGCCGCCGACGTGGTGACCGAGGCGCTGGAGGTCGCGGGGGCGGGCGCCGACCCGCGCGTGCACCTCGACATCGACGTGGACGTGTGCGACGGCGCCGTCGCTCCCGGCTGTCCGGCGAGCGTCCCCGGTGGGCTGCAGGCGTGGGAGCTCCGCGCCCTCACGCGTGCCGTGGCGTCGGATCCCCGCGTCGTGAGCGCCGACATCGCCGAGGTCGACGCGACCGCCGATGCCGCCGACGCCCGGACGGTGCGACTCGCTGCCCTGTGCGTGCTGGAGCTGCTGACCGGGCTCGCGCTCCGGCGATGAGGTTCGTGCCGGCGAGGGCGGCGAGGGTGTCCGCGGCGGACGCTGTCCGCTCCTGAGCCGGAGCGCGGGCGGTCAGCCGACCTCGACGCCGTCCTTCCACACCCGGTGCACGAGCGGAACGCCGGGGCGGTAGGCCAGGTGCACGCGGCTCGGCGCCTCCAGCAGCACCAGGTCCGCGCGTGCACCCGGTGCGAGCGTGCCGATGTCGTCTCTGCGCAGGGCGCGGGCGCCGCCGGCCGTGGCCGCCCACACCGCTTCCGCCGGGGTCATGCCCATATCGCGCACGGCCACGGCGATGCAGAACGGCATCGACGAGGTGAAGCTCGACCCCGGGTTGGTGTCGCACGCGAGCGCCATGATCACCCCCGCATCGAGCAGTCGTCGCGCGTCCGGGTACGGCTGACGCGTCGAGAACTCCACCCCGGGCAGCAGGGTGAGCACGGTGTCGGATCCGGCGAGCGCCGCCACGTCCGCATCGGTCAGGTAGGTGCCGTGGTCGATCGACGCGGCGCCGAGCTCGACGGCGAGCTGCACCCCCGCGCCGGGGCCGAGCTGGCTGGCGTGCACCCGCGCGCCCAGTCCCCGGGCGATGCCGGCTTCCAGCACGCGCCGCGACTGCGCGGTGGTGAAGGCGCCGGTCTCACAGAACACGTCGATCCACCGGGAGTGCGGCGCACAGGCGTCGAGCATGGGACCCACCACCAGGTCCACGTACTCGTCGGCGCGATCCGCGTACTCCGGTGGCACGACGTGCGCTCCGAGGAACGTGACCTCGGGCGTGATCTCGGCGGCGAGCCGCACGAGCCGTTCCTCGTCCTCGACGCTCAGCCCATACCCGCTCTTGATCTCGACGGTCGTGGTGCCCTGCGCGAGCATCTCGTCGCGGAACCGCCGCAGCCGCAGCCGCAGCTCGGCGTCCGTCGCGGCCCTGGTCGCGGCCACGGTGGAGCGGATGCCTCCGGCGGTGTACGGGCGCCCCGCCATGCGGGCCTCGAACTCGGCGGCGCGGTCGCCCGCGAACACGAGGTGGCTGTGGCTGTCGACGAACCCGGGGATCACGGCACGTCCGGCAGCGTCCACGACCTCGAGGTCCGCCAGCCCGGCGGTGCGCGCCGCGGCATCGCCAGCGGGGCCCGTCCAGACGACACGCCCCTCGTCGAGGAGCACAGCTGCGTCGACGGCGGTACCGCAGGGATCGCGGTCGCTCACGACGTTCGTGGTGAGTTCGCCGATGCGGGTGATGAGCGTGGGCATGCGGTCTCCTGGGTCCGGGCGGCTCAGAGCATCGGGATCGTCAGGCCGCGCTCGCGCGCCACCTCGCGGGCGTGCTCGTACCCGGCGTCCACGTGCCGCATCACGCCCGTCCCCGGGTCGTTCGTCAGCACACGCGCGAGCTTCTCGGCCGCGAGGTCCGTGCCGTCCGCGACGGTCACCTGGCCCGCGTGGATCGAGCGCCCGATGCCGACGCCGCCGCCGTGGTGGAGCGACACCCAGGAGGCGCCCGAGGCCGTGTTGAGCAGCGCGTTGAGCAGCGGCCAGTCGGCGATCGCGTCTGAGCCGTCCTTCATCGCCTCGGTCTCGCGGTACGGCGACGCCACCGACCCGGCGTCGAGGTGATCACGACCGATCACGATCGGCGCGGAGAGCTCCCCCGAGGCCACCATCTCGTTGAACTTCAGCCCGGCGAGGTGCCGTTCCTGGTAGCCGAGCCAGCAGATGCGTGCCGGGAGGCCCTCGAACTGCACGGAGGACCCGGCCTTGTCCAGCCAGCGACGGAGGGCGGTGTCCTGCGGGAACAGCTCGGCGATCGCGCGGTCGGTCTTCGCGATGTCGGCGGGGTCGCCGGAGAGCGCAACCCAGCGGAAGGGCCCTCGACCCTCCTCGAACTGGGGACGGATGTAGGCGGGTACGAACCCGGGGAACGCGAACGCGCGGTCGAATCCGCCGAGCTCGGCTTCCGCGCGGAGGGAGTTGCCGTAGTCGAACACGGCCGCCCCGTCGTCGAGGAACCCGACCATCGCCTCGACGTGCGCCGCCATCGACGCCCGCGACCGTCGGGTGAAATCCTCCGGGTCCCGCGCGGCTTCTGCTCGCCAGTCCGCCACGGATACGCCGACGGGCAGGTAGGCGAGCGGGTCATGCGCGCTGGTCTGATCCGTCACGATGTCGATGGGCACTCCGCGGCGCCGCAGCTCGGGGAAGATCTCGGCGGCGTTGCCGACCACGCCCACGGAGCGCGCCTGTCCTGCGTCCTTCGCGGCGACCGCTCGGGCGACGGCGGCGTCGAGGTCGTGCGTGTACTCGTCGAGGTAGCCGTGTTCGACGCGACGCGCGAGCCGGGTCTCGTCCACGTCGACGATCAGCACGGCCCCCTCGTTCAGCGTCACGGCGAGGGGCTGCGCGCCCCCCATTCCCCCGGCGCCGGCGGTCAGCGTGAGAGTGCCGCGCAAAGAATCGCGTCCGAGCGAGCGGGCGACGGCCGCGAACGTCTCATACGTCCCCTGCAGGATCCCCTGCGTGCCGATGTAGATCCACGACCCCGCGGTCATCTGCCCGTACATGGTGAGCCCGAGCTCCTCCAGCCGACGGAACTCGGGCCACGTGGCCCAGTCGCCCACGAGGTTCGAGTTCGCGATGAGCACGCGGGGCGCCCACTCGTGCGTGCGGAACACGCCGACCGGCTTGCCCGACTGCACGAGCAGCGTCTCGTCGGGCTCGATCTCGTCGAGCGTGCGGACGATCGCCTCGTATGCGGCCCAGCTGCGCGCCGCGCGGCCCGTCCCGCCGTAGACCACGAGCTCTTCGGGGTGCTCGGCGACCTCGGGGTCGAGGTTGTTCATGAGCATGCGCTTGGCGGCTTCCGCGCCCCAGCTCTTGGCGGTGCGGGTGTTCCCTCGCGGTGCGCGGACGGTGCGGCTCTTTGGTTCGACGGTGTCACTCATGCATGTGCTCCTTTGCGATGCGGGCGACCTGGCCCGACTGGACGAGTGCGGTCACGGCTTCCATGTCCGGCGAGAGGTAGTGGTCGGGGCCCGGACCGGCGGCGACGGTTCGCACGAGGTCGCGGACGGCGCCGGTCGCGGCTCCGGCCTCGAGGGGCGCGCGCAGATCGAGGGCTCGCGCAGCCGTGAGGATCTCGATCGCGAGCACGCGCGACAGTCCATCGATCGCACGGCGCAGCTTGCGGGCGGCCGCCCAGCCCATCGAGACGTGGTCCTCCTGCATCGCCGACGACGGGATCGAGTCGACCGAGGCGGGCACGGCCAGGCGCTTGAGCTCGGAGACGATGCCCGCCGCGGCGTACTGGGCGATCATGAGGCCCGAGTCCACGCCCACCTCCGCGGCCAGGAAGGGCGGCAGTCCGTGGCTGCGCGCGGGGTCGAGCGCGCGATCGGTGCGGCGCTCCGACACCGAGGCGACGTCGGCGACCGAGATGGCCAGGAAGTCCAGCACGGCGGCGACGGGTGCGCCGTGGAAGTTGCCGTTGGACTCGATGCGGCCGTCGAGGGTGATGACAGGGTTGTCGATCACGCTGGAGAGCTCACGCAGCGCGATCGTCTCGGCGTGCGCGACCGTGTCCCGGGCGGCCCCGTGCACCTGCGGAGAGCACCGGAGGGAGTAGGCGTCCTGCACACGTCCGTCCTCCGGCCCCTTGTGGCTGGCCACCATGGGCGAGTCGGCGAGCAGCGCGCGAAGGTGTGCCGCCGAGATCGACTGTCCCGCCTGCGGACGCAGCGCCATCAGGTCCGCAGCGAAGACGGCGTCGGTACCGAGCTGCGATTCGATCGACATCGCCGCGGCCACGTCAGCCGTGAGAAGAAGTGTGTCGAGGTCGTGCAGGGCCAGCGCCAGCATGCCGAGCATGCCGTCCGTGCCGTTGATCAGCGCGAGGCCTTCCTTCTCGACCAGTGTCAGCGGAGCGATCGCCGCGGCAGCCAGGGCGTCGGCGGCGGGGAGGAGAGTCCCCTGCGCGTCGCGCACGTCCCCCTCCCCCATGGTCGCGAGCGCGATGTGGGCGAGGGGCGCCAGATCGCCGGAGCAGCCGAGGGAGCCGTACTCGCGCACGACCGGTGTGATGCCGGCGTTGAGGAGCGCCGCGTACGTCTCCACCACCGCGGGCCGCACCCCGGTGCGACCGGAGGCGAGGGTCTGCAGGCGCAGCAGCTGCAGTCCGCGGACCACCTCGCGCTCGACCTCCGGACCGGTACCGGCGGCGTGCGAGCGGATCAGACTCGCCTGCAGCTGCAGACGACGCTCGGGCGCGATGAACGTCGTGGCCAGCGCGCCGAAGCCGGTCGACACCCCGTAGTGCGGGTGCGGATCCGACGCGAGCCCGTCGATCACACGACGGGTCTCGGCCACCCGCTCCAGGGCCTCGGCGGGAACGATGACGGGTGCTCCGTGACGAGCCACGCGGACGACATCCGCGAGAGACACGGGACCGCGACCGACGACGACGGGGGTGGAAGAGCTCATGGATCCGATTCCACACCCGACCGCCCCGTCGCGCGGTGTCTTCGTGAGATCCTGTGTCTGTGATCCCAGACAGCAGCGAGCGCGCCGTGGCCGGTACGAGCGTGCCGGCCGCCGACCAGACGCTGCGGATCCTGAGCCACCTGGCCACCCGTCCGGCGCCGGTCGCGGCGTCGGCGATCGCGCGCGAGCTCGGGCTTCCGCGGTCCACCGTCTATCACCTGCTGAACACGCTGGCCGCCCGCGGCTTCGTGATCCACCTTCGCGACGACCAGCGGTGGGCCCTCGGCACCGCCGCGTTCGAGCTCGCGGGCGGGTATGCCCGACAGCAACCGCTCGCCCGTCTCGGCCGGCCGATCGTCGCGGCGCTCTCCGACCGCCTGGGAGAGAGTGCGCACCTCGCCGTGATGAGCGGCAGTGACGTGCTGTACATCGTGGAAGAACGTGCAGCCCGGCGCCCGGCCCTGGTCACCGATGTCGGCGTGCGCCTCCCCGCTCATCTCACGGCGACGGGCCGTGCCATGCTCGCCGCGCTGCCCCGTGAACAGATCAGGGCGCTGTATCCCGGGCCCTCGGCGTTTCCGGACCGGACGGGTCGCGGTCCTCGTCGGCCGTCGGAGCTGCGTGAGCTGCTGCGGGAGGTGAGGGAGCGCGGGTACGCCACGGAGGACGGCGAGGTCGCGGACGGCCTGCGGTCCGTCGGTGCCGTCGTCGCGGATCGCACAGGATGGCCTGTCGCTGCGGTGGCGGTCACCTGGGCCGGCGACAGCCGTGACGCACCGCAGGACGGCCGCGACGCAGCACTGGCCACGGAGGTGCGCGAGGCTGCAGCGCTTCTCGAGGCCCGCACGACGCGTTGAGGCCGTGCCCTGCGCGCGCAGGTTCGGCGGCGCGGCCCGTTAACGCAAGGCGGCGCGGCCCGTTAACGCAAGAAGGCCACCCAGCATTGGGTGGCCTTCTCGACTAAAAGGAGTCCGGCGGTGTCCTACTCTCCCACAGGGTCCCCCCTGCAGTACCATC
>NZ_SSDQ01000103.1:0-749 GCF_004794315.1 Microbacterium sp. PF5
GATGGTACTGCAGGGGGGACCCTGTGGGAGAGTAGGACACCGCCGGACTCCTTTTAGTCAAAATGGCCACCCATCGTTGGGTGGCCATTTTGCGTTTGACGAACAACGAGAATAGGGAGCACCATGCCGGAAGAGGAAGAGCGCCGTCCGCGTCGCAGTGACGATGGAGGACCGCGCGGCAACCGTTCCGGTGGGCGCCCTGTGTATCGCGATGGTGCCTCGCGCCCACGATCTGGCTCTGATGCCCGCGGTTCGCGAGGTGAGGCCCGCCCTGACCGTGATGGTGATCAGCGTCGTGAGGGCGGGTACAGCCGTGATGGCGGCGGTCAGCGTCGTGAGGGTGGCTACAGCCGTGATGGCGGCGGTCAGCGTCGTGAGGGCGGGTACAGACGTGATGGTGGTCAGCGTCGTGAGGGCGGGTACAGCCGTGATGGTGGTCAGCGTCGCGAGGGTGGCTTCAGCCGTGATGGCGGTCAGCGTCGCGAGGGCGGATACAGCCGTGATGGTGGTCCGCGTCGTGAGGGCGGGTACAGCCGTGACTCCGCACCGCGTCATGAAGGCGGGTTCAACCGTGATGGTGCTCCGCGTCGCGAAGGGGGCTTCAACCGTGATGGCGGTCAGCGTCGCGAGGGCGGGTACAGCCGTGATGGTGGTCCGCGTCGTGAGGGCGGGTACAGCCGTGATGGTGGTCAGCGTCGTGAGGGCGGCTTCAACCGTGATGGCGGCGGTCAGCGTCGTGAGGGTGGCTA
>NZ_SSDQ01000104.1:0-4997 GCF_004794315.1 Microbacterium sp. PF5
CGGCGGCGTCGCGCGGTGCCGGCCCGGTGGGCGGGGCCGCGGGCTCCGGGCGCAGCGGAAGGCGGTCGACCACGCTCACGCCGTGCTCCGTGACACCCAGCACGTAGCGGGCGTCCTCGGTCTGCACCACCACGAGCTGCGCCTTCGCCCCGAGGCCCTGACGCCCCAGCACCGTGATCGGCTCGGCGTCGCGCTTGCGCGACTGGGTCTTCGCGACCCGGCGCTGCAGGAACCACAGCAGGCCGAGCACCGCCGCCAGGGAGAGCCCGACCCGCAGGGCGAGCAGCAGGTCGTCCAGGGTCAGGCCTCGACGTTCTCGAGGATGCGCGTGATCCGCACCGCGTAGTCCTGGTCGACCACCACGACCTCGCCGTGGGCGATCGTGCGGCCGTTCAGCTTCACGTCCGCAGGGGCGCCGGCCGAACGGTCCAGCTCCACGATGCGGCCGGGCTCCAGGTCGAGCACGTCACGCACGGCCATGCGGGTGCGGCCGATCTCGACCGTCAGCTCCATCTCCACACCGGCGATGCGGTGCAGGCGGCCGTCGCCGCCGGCGGGTCGTGCCGGGCGGTGGGTGATGCGCACGGCGAGCCGGCCGATCGTGCGCTCGCCCTCGTCGACCAGGTCGAACAGCTGCGCGTGCGGGTCGGCGAACAGCGCCGACGCATCGCCCGTGGCGGCCTCGCCCAGCACGCCGGGGCCCAGGGCGGTCACGGCCGCCTCCAGCGCGTCGAGCAGCCGGTCGGCGACGGGCCGTCCCGCCAGGCCGTCGATCAGCGCGTCGGGGTCGAGCAGCTGCACGGCGAGCTGGGCTCCGGCTTCGCCGACGAACTGCACGACGACCGCGTCGCCGGTGTCGCCGGAGGCCTGCGACGCCCGTGCGGTGACGGGCGCTGCCGTGGGGAGCCGGGCGGCGAAAGCGGCGGCGACGGCGGATTCGTAAGCGGTGGTGCTGGTCACGCGGACTCCTGAGCGGCGGGGGCGGATGCGGGGACGGTGGTGGTGACGACGCACGCGAGGCGCGCGCCGGAGCTGCCGACCGCGGCCGTCGCGACGGTCTGATCGCCGACCGTGAGCAGCAGCGGCCGGTCGGCGGAGTGGGGGAGGGCGAGGAGGTCGCCGACCGCGAGGTCGAGCACCTCGCGCGGCAGGACCGAGCGGGGGGCGAGGCGCAGTGCGACCTCGACGGGCGCGGCCTCGACCTGGCGGCGCACGAGGCCCGGGGTCTCCGCACGGTCGGTGAGGGCCTCGCGCACGGCGAACCCGGACAGCACGGACGCGGGCAGCATGATGCTCGCCGGCACCGTGCGCCCGCCATGCCGCATCGACAGTCGCGCCACGATCACCGGCTCCCCGGCGGCCGCGACCTGCGCGAACTGCGAGCTGTACTGGATCCCGGCGACGGTGACCCCGGTGGGCAGCAGGCCGTCGAGCGCGGCCGCGAGGTGCTCCGTGGCCTCCGTCACGAGGGAGCGCAGCAGCGCCTGCTCGATCGGCGTGAAGGTGCGGTCGTCGACCGTCGCGGTCGAGCGCCCTCCCACCATCTGCACGATCCATGAGGTGGCGGTGGAGGTCGGCACCTGCAGGATCATCCGCTCGTCGGAGTCGGGCAGGGCGCACACGATCATGGTCGTGGTGGTCGGCAGCGACTGCGCGTACTCGCCGTAGCTGAGCATCCCGACGTGCTCGACCGCGATGGTCGCGCGCACGTGGATCCGGCCGGACAGCTGCGCCGACCACTGCCTGGCGAACGTCTCGAACGCGAGCTCGAGCGTGCGCGCGTGCTCGCGCGACAGCGTCGCCGCACGGCCGAAGTCGTACACCTCGACCTCGGCGGTCGCTGTCGCCGTGCGTGCGCGCACCGCGGAGCGCGCACCGTCATCCCTCACCACGTACCCGACTATCGGGCGGCGGAGGGCGTGCGTTAGGGAGGGGTCAGGGGGAGGTCTGCGCCGCGCCCGCGGCGGGGAGCAGCGCTCGCACCTCCTCGCTCGCATCGGAGAGGACCACGATGTCGACGCGGCGGTTCTCGGCCAGCTGCTCCGGGGTGCTGCCGGCGACCACGGGACGGGTGTCGCCGAAGCCCACCGACTTCAGGTGCGCGGGCGGCAGGCCGGCCGACTCCACCAGGTAGCGCAGCACCTGGGTCGAGCGCCCGGCCGACAGCTCCCAGTTCGTCGGGAACGGCGCGACGGAGCCCCGGGCGTCCGCGTGGCCCTCGACCGAGATCTCGTTGGGCGTCGTGACCAGCACCGATCCCAGCGCGTCGAGCACTTGCGTGGCGGCGGGGCTCAGCGCGGTGCTGTTGGTGGTGAAGAACGTCTCGGCGCTCACCAGGCCGATCGTGAGGCCGCGCTCGTCGATCGTGAAGGTCACGTCGGCTTCGAGGCCGCGCTCGGCGAGCACCTGCCGCAGCCGGTCGCGCAGCGCCGACAGCTCGTCGAACTCCTGCTGCGCCGCCGCGGCCTCGGTGTCGGCGAAGTCCTGGCCCTTCTCGTCCACCAGCTCGGGCGGCACCACGACACCGGTGACCGCGTCGATGTCCTCGGAGGGCTCCTGCCCGAAGCCGGTGGCGAGCGACGCGCTCAGCGCCTCGAACTTCTCCTGGTCGACGGTCGACATCGCGAACAGCACGATGAACATGCACATCAGCACCGTGACCATGTCGAGGTACGACGCCATCCAGCGCTCGTCCGGTCCGCTGTGCTCGGACTCGGTCACGCGGCGGCGTGCGCGCACGCTCATGAGAACAGGTCCTCGGCGTCCTCCGCGGGTGCGGGCTGCTCGGTGCGGCGCGAGCGTCCGCCGGACCGGTCGGACACCAGCGCGCCGAGGCGCTCCCGCACCAGCTGCGGTGCGGCGCCCGCCTGGATCGCCAGCATGCCCTCCATCAGCACGGTCATGCGCTCCAGCTCCAGCTCGCCCAGGCGCTGCAGGCGTCCGCCGATCGGGAGCCAGATGAAGTTGGCCGACAGCAGGCCCCACAGCGTCGCGACGAACGCGGCCGCGATCATCGGGCCGAGCGTGTCGGGCTTGTCGAGCTTCTCCAGCACGTGCGTCAGCGACACGACCGTGCCGATGATGCCGACCGTGGGGGCGAAGCCGCCCAGCGTCATGTAGAAGCGCGAGGCCGTGCGGTTGCGGGCGGCGGTCGACGTCAGCTCGTCCTCCAGCAGCACCCGAAGGTCTTCCGCGTCCGTGCCGTCGGCGATGCTCTGCAGTGCCTGCCGGAGGAACGGGTCCTTCTCCTCGTCGAGGCCCTGCTCGAGGGCGAGCAGCCCCTCCGACCTGGCCTTCTCGGCGTAGCCGACGACCGTGTCGATCATGCTCTGCGCGGTGCGGCGCTCGCCGCGGAAAGCTCGGGGGAGCGACTTCACGGCGTGCAGGGCGTCGCGCAGCGTGCCGCTGGCGAGACCCACGGCGATGGTCGCGCCGAACACGAGCACCATCGGGGCGGGCAGGAGCAGCGAGCCGATGGTCGCGCCCTCGAGGTTGATCATGGCGATCAGGGCCCCGAACGCGAGGACCAGACCGAGGATGAGCGACGGATCCATCAGGCCTCCGTCCCGGCGGCGGCCGTGTCGACGGTGTCCGTGTCGACGGTGTCCGTGGCGACGAGGGCGGCGGCGGTGGCGAGCACTCCCGCGCGGAAGCGGGTGATGCGGGCGATCACGTCGTCCATCGTCTCCGTGACGACGAAGGTCGCGCCGTCGACCATGATCAGCGTCGTGTCGGGCGTGGCCTGCACACGTTCGATCAGGTCGGGGTTCACCGCGAACCGGGTGCGGTTCAGGCGCGTGAGGACGATCATGGGCTCCATCCTGGAAGGCTCGCTCCGTCCGGAGACGGAGAACAGACGGCCCGTCCTGGGCTGTCGGGAGGGACTGTCGGCCGTGCGGCGCGACGCGTTAGGGCGCGGGGTGCGCGACGCGCCGACGACGCCCCGACCTGGCGCGTGCGCCGTGTCGCAGGCGGCCGGGCGCGTCGACCGGGGTCAGCATGGACGGGACCGGACCCGACCGAGAGCGCATCGACGTGCGCGCGGCGCCGGAGGCGGACCGGAAGAGAAGGAGACGCACCCCGTGAAGCAGCGAACCCCGCAGACGGCGGCCGAGACGGCGGCGGAGGACTGCGGGTGCGCCCCGACCCCCGCCGAGCGCGAGTCGCTGTGGCGGGTGAACGTCAGCCGCCGCGGCGCCTTCGGGCTCGGGGCGCTCGGCGTGGTCGCGCTCGCCGCGTTCGGCGTGGGCACCGGGGTGTCGGCCGCGTACGCCGCGACCTATCCGAGCTGGGACGACGTGCAGCGGGCCAAGAACAACGAGGCGGCCAAAGCGGCCGAGGTCTCGCGCATCGAGGGGCTGATCCAGTCGCTCACCCGCAAGGTCGCGGAGACGCAGGCGGCGGCGCAGGTCGCGTCGGACGAGTTCTACGCCGCCCAGCAGGCCTACTTCGCGGCGATCACCGAGGCGGACAACCTCCAGGCGGAGGCCGATGAGCAGTCCGCGCTCGCCGAGTCCTCCGCGAAGAAGGCCGGACAGATCGCGGCGCAGCTGTACCGCAGCGGCGGAGACGACACGTCGCTGCAGCTGTTCTTCGCCGGCTCCGGTGCGAGCGCCGACCAGCTGCTGTCGCGGCTCGGGACGATGGACAAGTTCCTGCAGTACAACCAGTCGGTGTACGACAACGCCGTCGCGGCGCGCAACGCCGCCCAGTCGCTGAGCGACCAGGCCGCGGTCGCCCGCGATGAGCGCGACCGGCTGCAGCAGGTCGCCGAGCAGAAGATGGAGGCGGCACAGCAGGCCGCGGAGGCCGCGCAGGCCGCGCTCGACGAGCAGTCGGCGAACCTGGCGACCATGCAGGCGCAGCTCGCGGCCCTCAAGGACACCACGGCCACCACGGTCGCGCAGTACCAGGCGGGTGTCGCGGCGCGCGAGGCCGAGGAGAAAGCCCGACGGGAGCGTGAGGCCGCGGCGGCGGCCGCGGCGGGCGGCGGCAAC
>NZ_SSDQ01000105.1:0-9502 GCF_004794315.1 Microbacterium sp. PF5
CACGACGATGCCCCGGACACGACGATGCCCCGGACACGACGATGCCCCGGACACGACGAAGGCCCCGGGGTGGAGCCCGGGGCCTTCGCTACCAGTGTACGCCTTACAGCGCCTCGATGATCTCGCGCATCAGCGCGGCGGTCTCGGACGGCGTCTTTCCGACCTTCACGCCCGCGGCCTCGAGGGCCTCCTTCTTCGCCTGCGCGGTACCGGCAGAGCCGGAGACGATCGCACCGGCGTGACCCATGGTCTTGCCCTCGGGAGCCGTGAAGCCCGCAACGTAGCCGACGACCGGCTTCGTGACGTTCGCCTTGATGTACTCCGCCGCGCGCTCCTCGGCGTCGCCGCCGATCTCGCCGATCATCACGATCGCCTTGGTCTCGGGGTCGGCCTCGAACGCGGCCAGCGCGTCGATGTGCGTGGTGCCGATGACCGGGTCGCCGCCGATGCCGATGGCGGTGGAGAAGCCCAGGTCGCGCAGCTCGAACATCATCTGGTAGGTCAGGGTGCCCGACTTCGACACGAGGCCGATCGGGCCCTTGCCGGTGATGTTCGCGGGCGTGATGCCGACGAGCGCCTCACCGGGGGTGATGATGCCGGGGCAGTTCGGGCCGATGATGCGGGTCTTGTTGCCCTTGCTCTGCGCGTAGGCCCAGGCCTCGGCCGAGTCGCCCACGGGGACGCCCTCGGTGATGACGACGAGCAGCGGGATCTCGGCGTCGATGGCCTCGATCATCGCGTCCTTCGTGAAGGCGCCGGGGACGAAGGCGATCGACACGTCGGCGCCGGTCTCCTTCATGGCCTCGGCGACCGAGCCGAAGACGGGGAGCTCGACGGCGTTGCCGTCCTTGTCCGTGTGCGAGACCGTGGCGCCGGCCTTGCGCGCGTTCACGCCACCGACGACCTGGGTGCCGGCCTTGAGCATGAGCGCGGTGTGCTTGGTGCCCTCGCCGCCGGTGATGCCCTGGACGATGACCTTGGAGTCCTTGTTGAGGTAGATCGACATTCTTCTCGTCCTTCAGTCTCAGGCGTTGGCGAGCTCGGCGGCCTTGTCGGCGCCCTCGTCCATGGTTGCGGCCAGGGTCACGAGCGGGTGCGCGTACTCCGCGAGGATCGCGCGGCCCTCCTCGACGCGGTTGCCGTCGAGACGGACGACGAGCGGCTTCGAGGCCGTGTCGCCGAGGGTCTCCAGTGCCCCCTTGATGCCGTTGGCCACGGCGTCGCACGCCGTGATGCCACCGAACACGTTGACGAACACGCTCTTGACCTGCGGGTCGCCGAGGATGACGTCGAGGCCCGCCGCCATGACCTCGGCCGAGGCGCCGCCGCCGATGTCGAGGAAGTTGGCCGGCTTGACGCCGTTGTGGTTCTCACCCGCGTAGGCCACGACGTCGAGCGTGGACATGACCAGACCCGCGCCGTTGCCGATGATGCCGACCTCGCCGTCGAGCTTGACGTAGTTCAGGCCGCTCTGCTTGGCCTTGGCCTCGAGCGGGTCGGCGGCGTCCTTGTCCTCGAGCGCCTCGTGCTCGGGGTGGCGGATCTCCGACGCGTTGTCGTCGAGCGTGACCTTGCCGTCGAGGGCGATGATGTCGCCCTCCTCGGTGCGGACGAGCGGGTTGACCTCGACCAGCGTCGCGTCCTCGCCCTTGTAGACGTCGTAGAGCTTCACGAACACGTCGGCGACCTTCTCGACGAGGTCCTCCGGGAAGTTCGCGGCGCGGGCGATCTCGACCGCCTTGTCCTTGTCGATGCCCGTGAGCGGGTTGACCTCGACGCGGGCGAGGGCCTCGGGGCGCTCGACCGCGAGCTCCTCGATCTCCATGCCGCCCTCGACCGAGCAGAGGCTCAGGTAGGAGCGGTTCGCGCGGTCCAGCAGCACGGAGAAGTAGAACTCCTCGGCGATGCGAGCGCCCTGCGCGACCATGACGCGCTTGACGACGTGGCCCTTGATGTCGAGGCCGAGGATCGCCTTCGCGGCCTCGTACGCCTCATCGGGGGTCTTGGCGACCTTGACACCGCCGGCCTTGCCGCGGCCACCGGTCTTGACCTGGGCCTTGACGACCACCACACCGCCGATCTTCTCGGCGGCCGCCTTCACCTCCTCGGGGGTGTCGGCGACGATGCCGGCGAGGACCGGCACTCCGTACTTCTCGAAAACGTCTCGTGCCTGGTACTCGTACAGATCCACTGTGGTTCCTTCACTGGGCTGCTGTTGGTCTGGTGATTCTCTCGATGTCGAGACATCGACCAGTCCCCCAGCCTACTACCTCGGCCTGACCGCTCCGGAGCGCGGGGCGGGCGGCGATGACCGCGGCGGCCGGTCGACGAGGACCTAGGATTTCGTCATGCGAGACTTCCCCGAATCGCGCGACGCCGTCGTCGCCGCCGCCCTCGAGCTCTTCCGGACCCAGGGCTTCGACCAGACCTCCGTCGAGCAGATCGCGAAGGCCGCGGGGGTGTCCCGCTCGACCTTCTTCCGACAGTTCGGCGGCAAGGAGGATGTGGTCTTCGCCGACCACGAGGTCCTGCTGGATCAGCTCAGGGAGTTCCTCGCCGAGGGGCACGACGACCCGTGGGCGGCGGTATGCGCGGCGTCGGAATCGGTGTTCGCGCACTTCTCCAGCGACCCGGAGATGGCACGTCGCCGCTACCAGATCGTGCGCCAGGTGCCGGTGCTGCGCGAGCGGGAGATCATCACGGTGTTCCGCTACGAGCGACTGTTCGACGAGTACCTGCGCGGCGCCCTCCCCGGCGTCGATCCGCTCGACGCGGTCGGGTTCGCGGCGCTCGTCACCGCGGTGCACAATCACGTGCTGCGCCAGCTGCTGCGTGGCCGCAGGAAGGTGCCGCTGTCGACCCTGCAGTCGGCGCTCGCGGATGTGCGGCGCCGCTACGGCGTCGCGGACGGGTCCGCCGCGGATGCCCCGGACGACGTGGTGGTGGCGGTGTTCCCGCGGGCGATGCCCGTCGCCGAGGTCACACGGCGGCTGCGCTCCCGGCTCGACTGATACCGCGGCGAGCTCGGGCTCGTGGGACCCAGTATCGAGGAGTACGATACTCAGGTCCACGAAGGAGCACCCATGAGCATCGAAGCCTCCCCGTTCCCCGGCGAGCGCGTCTCGTCGTACGACGTCACCGGCCGGCAGGACAGCGACTACTACGCCGTGTTCACCGACATCCCCGCGGCCGACCGCGAGGCCTGGGACCGCGCCAAGGCGTACGTCGACGAGGTCGCCCCGCAGATGGCCGAGGCCTGGGACCGCGCCGAGTACCCCCTCGACGCCGCCCGCCGCATGGGCGAGCTGGACCTCGTGGTCGACGGCATCGACCACCCGTCGCTCACGCGCCTCTCCCCCCTCGCCGCCGGGCTGGTCAACATGGAGATCTCCCGCGGCGACGGCTCCCTCGGCACGATCCTCGCGGTGCAGGGCGGCCTGGCCCTTCGCACCCTCGCGCTGTTCGGCTCCCCCGCCCAGCAGGAACGGTGGCTCACCGCGCTGGCGGACGGCTCCGTGCTCGGATCGTTCGCACTGACCGAGCCCGACCACGGGTCCGACTCCGTCTCCCTGGAGACCACCGCGCGCCGCGACGGCGACTCCTGGGTGCTCCGCGGCACCAAGAAGTGGATCGGCAACGGCGCCTCGGGCGGCATCACGTTCGTCTGGGCCAGGGTCGACGACGAGTCGGCCGCGGAGCACGGCGCCGTGCGCTGCTTCCTCGTCGAGCAGGACACCCCGGGCTACACCGGCACCGTGATCCGCGGCAAGGCTTCGCTGCGCGCGATCCACCAGGCCCACATCCGCCTCGACGACGTGCGCGTGCCCCTCGACGCCGTGCTCCCGGGGACGACGAGCTTCAAGGATGCGTCGACTGTGCTGTACGCCACGCGCTCGGGTGTCGCGTGGTCGGCCCTCGGCCACGCGACCGCCTGCTACGAGGCCGCGCTGGCCTACGCGAAGGAGCGCGTGCAGTTCGGCAAGCCGCTCGCCAAGTTCCAGATGGTGCAGGAGCGGCTGACGCACATGCTGGAGGACCTCACGGCGATGCAGCTGTACTGCCGCCGGATGGCCGACCTGGAGCAGGCGGGGCAGCTGCGCCCGACCCAGGCCTCGCTCGCGAAGTTCCACAACACCCGCGCCGCCCGCCGCATCGCCGCGACCGCCCGCGACCTGCTCGGCGGCAACGGCATCCTGCTGGAGAACGGCGTGATGCAGCATCTCGCCGACATCGAGGCCATCCACACCTACGAGGGCACGGAGTCGGTGCAGGCGCTGCTGCTCGGCCGCGACATCACGGGGATGAGCGCCTTCGCCTGACGCCGGGCGCCCGCATCACACGGTCGCGGGTCAGTCGCAGCCGCAGCCGCCCGCGGGCGTCTTCACCATGAAGCACACGTCGCACACGCCGTAGTCGCGCTCGACGGGCTTGGGCGCCGCGGGCGTGCGCGGGGCCGCGGGAGTGCGCGGCGCGGAGGAGCGCTTGGCCCGCACGGCGGTCGGCGGCGCGAACTCGCTCGGGTGCGTCACGTAGAAGTACGGTGCGCGCCCCTCGCTCGGCTGCAGGCGCAGGCGGGTCGAGCCCACCGTGACCACCTCGTCCTCCGTGAATCCGTTGGTGTAGGTGCGGCCGATGTGCAGCGCCGCGCCGTCGCCCCGGCGGATGGCCTCGATGTAGCGACCGCGGTCGATCAGGGAGGTCACCCCGATCTGGTCCACGATCTCGCCGATGAAGGCGTGGTTCACCGGATCGATGCGGTGGGCGCGGAGCGCCTCCGGCAGCGAGCGGTACGGACGGGAGGTGCCGGCGGGGGTCGGGCCCTGGACTTCATTCATCCCTTCCAGGATCGCACGGCGCAACCCCCTCGGCCGACCGTCTGCCGCATGCGAGACTGGCGCCATGCCCCTCGCGACGATCATCGGCTCCGGACCGAACGGCCTCTCGGCGGGCGTCGCGCTGGCCAGAGCCGGATACCGGGTACGCGTGCTCGAAGCGGCGGACACCGCGGGCGGTGGCCTGCGCACGACCGAGGGGACCACGCTCCCGGGGTTCCGGCATGACGTGTGCTCCGCCGTGCACCCCGCCGCCCTCGCCTCGCCGTTCTTCCGGGCCTTCGGCCTCGACGAGCGCGTCACGTGGATCCGGCCCGACATCTCCTTCGCCCACCCGCTCGACGACGGGCGAGCGGCCATCGCGTGGCGCGACCTGGAACGCACCGCGGCCGACCTCGGGCCCGACCGCGACGCCTGGCTGCGACGACTGCGGCCGCTCACCACGCACATCGACGGCGTGACCGACTTCACCGGCAACCAGCTCCTGCGCATCCCGCGCGACCCCGTCACCGCGGCGCGCTACGCGGTGCGGATGCTGGATCAGGGCACTCCCCTCGCCCGCGCCGCCTTCCGCACCGACGAGGCCGCCGCCCTGATGGCGGGGGTCGTGGCGCACGCGAACTCGCCGCAGCCGACGCTCGCGGGCGCGGCGGCGGGGCTGCTGCTGGCCGCGCTCGCGCACGCCGGAGGGTGGCCGTACCCGCGCGGGGGATCCCAGACCATCGCGGACGCCCTGATCGGCGATCTCGAGGCGCACGGCGGCACCGTCGAGACCGGGGTGCACGTCGGCGACCTCGCCAGCCTCGACAGGGGCGACCCCGCGCGCGGCGACGTGCTGCTGCTGAACACCTCGCCGCGGCTCGCCCTCACCCACCCCGACATCCCCGCCCGCTACGCCAGGGCCGTGCGTGCCTACCGCTACGGTGCGGCCGCCGCCAAGGTCGACTTCGCCCTGGACGGCCCCGTGCCGTGGGCCAACCCGCACGTGCGGAACGCCCCGACCGTGCACGTGGCCGGAGACCGCGACGAGGTGTGGAACAGCGAGAACGCGGTGGCGATCGGGCGCGTGAGCGACCGGCCCTACGTGCTCGCGGTGCAGCCCTCGGTGTTCGACCCGACGCGGGCTCCGGAGGGCAAGGCCGTGCTGTGGGCTTACATCCACGTCCCCGGCGGCAGCGACCTCGACCCCACCGAGCTCATCACGGCACAGGTCGAGCGGTTCGCTCCGGGGTTCCGCGACCGCATCCTCGCCCACCACGCGGTGCCGGCGTCCTCCCGCGAGGCCCTCAACCCGGCCGAGATCGGCGGCGACATCTCCGGGGGCGTGTTCGACATGCGGCAGGCGCTGCGGCGTCCCGTGCTCTCCCCCGCGCCCTGGCGCACCCCGATGCCCGGGGTGTACCTCGCCTCGGCCTCGACCCCGCCCGGCCCCGCGGTCAACGGCATGGCCGGCTGGCACGCGGCGCACACCGTGCTGCGCGACGCGGGCACGCCGGCGGAGCTGGGCGACCTGTTCGGCTGACCGCAACCCCTTCCTCCCCGCGATGCCCGCGGTCCAGGATGGGTGCATGCGCTACGAGATCCCCGCCCCCATGCTCGCCAAGGCGACCGCCACGGTGCCCGACCCCGTGAAGCATCCCGGCGGACTGCTCTTCGAGCCGAAGTGGGACGGCTTCCGCGGGCTGATCGCCTGGGACGGCGAGACCGTCGAGATCGGCTCCCGCGGCGCGAAGCCCCTCACGCGCTACTTCCCCGAGCTCGTCGACGTGATCCCGGAGCTGCTCCCCGGCCCGTGCCTGCTCGACGGGGAGATCGTGGTGGCGACCGGGCCGCAGGGAGCGCAGCGGCTGGACTGGGAAGCCCTCAGCCAGCGCATCCACCCGGCCGCCTCGCGCGTCGCGAAGCTCGCCGCGGAGACCCCCGCCATGTTCGTGGCCTTCGACCTGCTCGCGTACGGCGAGGACGACCTGCAGACGCAGAGCTTCGAGACGAGGCGCGCCCGGCTGGAGAGCGTGATGGAGGCGGTCGAGCATCCCCTGCACCTCACCCGCACCACGCGCGACCGCGACGCCGCCGTCCGCTGGCTCGAGGAGTTCGAGGGTGCCGGGCTCGACGGCGTCGTGGCGAAGCCGCTCGACCAGCCCTACGCGCCGGGCAAGCGCACCCTGCTCAAGATCAAGCATGCCCGCACCGCCGACGTGGTCGCGCTCGGCTACCGCATCCACAAGTCCGGCTCCGGGGTGGGCTCGCTGCTGGTCGGGCTGTACGACGCCGACGGGACACTGCGCCAGGTCGGCGGTGTCGCGGCCTGGAGCGACGCGCGGCGCCAGCAGCTGGTGGAGGAGCTCGCGCCGCTCGTGGAGCGCGACGCCTCCGGAGCGGCCGTGACGGGCGAGGGTGAGCGTTCGCGGTTCAGCGGGTCGAAGGACGTGTCGTTCGTGCGCCTCCGCCCCGAGCGCGTGCTGGAGGTGCGGTACGACCAGCTGGAGGGTGCGCGCTTCCGTCACACGGTGCAGTTCGAGCGGTGGCGACCCGACCGGGACGCGCGCTCCTGCACGTACGACCAGCTCGACACGGTCGCGGGTTACGACCTCGCCGACGTGCTCAGCTGAGCCGGGTCAGTCCTCGACGGGGTTGCCGTTCTCGTCCCAGTTCGCGGCGTTCTTCTTGCTGGGCTGCACGCGCGGCGGCTCGCCGGGCATCTTGGGGAACTCGGGCGGGAACGGCAGCTCGCCCAGCCCCGCCGCCAGGTCTCGCTCCCACCACTCCAGGAGGGTGTCGATGCGTCCCGGCGTCGCCTGCATGTCGGCCCACGGGTCGCCGATGTCGTCGAGTCGCTGCGGGATGCTGCGCACCGTGAACGAGCGCGGATCGACGTCGTCGAGCTCGTCCCAGTGCACCGGCGTCGAGACGGTCGCTCCCGGGAGCGCACGGGGGCTGTAGGCGCCGGCCATGGTGCGGTCACGGTTGGCCTGGTTGAAGTCCACGAACAGCCGCTCGCCGCGCTCCTCCTTCCACCAGTTCGTCGTGACCCGGTCGGGCATGCGTCGTTCCAGCTCGCGCCCTGCCGCGATCACCGCGTGCCGCACGTCGAGGAACTCGTGCGTCGGCTCGATCGGCGCGAACACGTGCAGGCCGCGGTTGCCGCTCGTCTTCGCGAACGCCTCCAGACCGGCCTCGCGCAGCACCTCCCGCAGCGCGTGGGCCGCGGGCACGGCCTCGGCGAAGCCGGTGCCGGGCTGGGGGTCGAGGTCGATGCGCAGCTCCACCGGGTTGTCGGAGTTCTCCGCCAGCGACGCCCACGGGTGGAACACGATCGTGTTCATCTGCACCGCCCACACGATCGCGCTGGGCCGGGTGAGCACGATCTGCGGGTGTCGGCGGCCGCTGTTGTACGTCACGGTCACGGCATCGACGAAGTCGGGGGTGCCCTTGGGCGGGTTCTTCGAGAAGAAGCCCTCCGCCCTCGGCTCCCCGCTCGCGCCGACGCCGTCGCGGAACCGTTCGAGCGACACGGGGCGATGGCCGTTGGCCGACAGGAACGGCTGCGCGACCCGCTGCACGTACTCCGCCAGCTCGGCCTTGGTGATGCCGAGGTCGGGCCACACCACCCGGTTCGGGCTGGAGAGGGAGACCTCGCGCTCCCCGTCGGGGTCGGAGACGGTCAGGGTCACGCGTTCGGAGGCCATGATCCGACCCTAGGGCGCGCCTCCGACGGGCGGAACCCCCGGCGACCGGGGGAACACGCTCGGCTCAGTCGTCGATCTGCACGGCGCGGACGAGGACAGGTGCGAGGGCGTCGCGCTCCACCACGATCGACGGGCCGGCGGAGTCCACGATCACGCCCGCCATCTCGGCGTGACTCGTCAGCACCTTCGCCAGCTGCTCGGGCTCGAACGGCAGCGGCCGGTCGCCACGCCCCAGGGCGATGACCTCCAGCGGGTGCGAGAAGAGCTGCAGGAATCGGCGGCCGTCGGCGGTCTGGGCCTCGGCGATGCCGACCTGACCGGTTCCGGATCCGTCGTTCACGGCCACCCACATGCGCGTCGTCGCGAGGGCCTCGCCCACCTTCGCCGGGGTGTCCTGCGCGCGCGGGCCAGAGATCAGGGACTTGACCGTCATCTCGGTGTCGGCCTGCTCGAGCGTCTTCTCCAGCAGCTCCGTGGGGAACACCACGCGGTGCGGCGCCGAGGCGTTGTCGATGATGAGTCCGGCGAACTCCCCCGCGACCACGTGCTGCATGACCGAGGTGGACGGCTGCGCGACCGCCGACGTCGCGGAGGGGTCACCCTCGAGCTGCACGGAGTCGCGCACCGCGGCCGCCGAGCTGAACGCGAGCATGAACTGACGATCGCCGTCGCGCACGACCGCGACCGCGAGCGGCTTGCCCTCGCTGATCTGCTCCCTGGCGTCGCCGTTCACGCGGATGAACAGGTGACTCTGCAGCGCCTGCCGCAGCACCCCGAGCAGTTGCTCGTTGGACGCTCCGGCCTCGATCTGGGCCAGGGCCTCGCGCAGCAGGACGTTGTCCTTCATGCCGGGGACGCTCTCCGTCTGCTCCGGCGGGAGGGCCGGGGCCAGCGGCAGCTTCCGCTCCTGCGGCGTCGCGGGCTGCCCGGTCGGGCGCGCGGCGGGGGCGGTCGCGGAGGGTGCGGAAGCGGGGGCGGTGG